>NZ_DASQIX010000044.1:0-33379 GCF_035631355.1 Alloacidobacterium sp. | reverse complement strand
GCAACGGCTGTCCGGCTGCTCTGCGCGCGAAGCTCCGCGATTTGCCGCTCCGCCGCTTCCAGCTTTAGCCGCAGCTCACGCTCCACTGATTCGTTCTGGCTTTCAACTGCAGCCGTCATCTTTTCTATTGCGCCGGCTTCGCGCTGTTCCAGCCAGGCCACGGTCCGCTCCAACTGGCTCGCGGCGGAGCTTAGGCGCTCAATGCTTTCTCCCAATGAGGCGAGAATGTTATCTGTTTCCATTACGCTTCCTTCCTTCTGTGTATTTGCCCAAAAGATTGCTGCTCGAATCGCCTGGCTGAATGCGCCGCGACCCTCGCGCCCATGCCTGCCCGTGCTGGGATGCTGCTTCTGCAACGTCCCACCGAGAGATGAAACGAGGTATCACGATACGCTGCCTTTTCCCGCAGCAGAATCGCCGCTCCGGTGAACGTGGCCCGCGTCAGCGTCCACACATCGGCGCGCATGTCCGCCACATGCGCATCTGCCAGCTCATAGGACATGCCCATGTGCCCGCTTTCGTTTTGCCGCAGTTGCTGCACAACCTCAGGAAAGTCGCGGCCAAACAAATAGCCGCGCACCCGAAGCTGGTTCCCGATCACGTCGGCCTCAGTGATGATGCCGCACTTCGCCCGCGCGTCGTGGCCGTCCCATTTCGGCGCGTAATCCACCGCCATCCCCAGCAGCGACGGCAGCGCCGCCCTCGCTGCGTCCCGCGTAAGGATCACCCTGTGACCGCGCGCGCCCGATGGCGGACGCGTGCTTGCCTCGTCCACCACTGTCAGCACGCCCTCAAAGGGAACGCGGTTCGGATGGTCAGCGACCTCCGGCATGGTGATCGCCATTGCTTCCAGTCTCATGTCCTCTCCACCCTCTTGTTGAAATGCCGTCTGTTCTTCGCTGCCCTTTACCCCCTTTCTGCAAGTGGCGCCAGCCCGCGCATTGACCGCACTTCATTGACGGTCAAAACGCCCGCCGCCAGCAACTGCGTCTGCACCTGCAATTCCGTAAGCTCATCCGGCGCATCCAGCTCATTGAACACAAACTCGAATTCGCGCCAGCCCAGCTTCTTCGCAAACAAATCGCGCGTCAGATGTTCCGCCAGTAGCTTCGCCAGCGGAACCACCGCGCTCCGGAAAGCTTCGTCCGCCTGCTCCGCCGCGGTAGTGCGGTTCACCTCCCGCTCAAGGCCCAACATCATCGGCGGCAACGAGAAGGCATTCGCCACCATACGAATCAGAAACTCCTGCCAGTTGAGCCGCAGATCAGCGTCCGTGCCGCTGGCAAAGCGCAGCACCTCCGGTTTCTGTTCCGTGCTCAACAGCGGGACCCTGCCCGTGCCTTCAATCTCGTCCTGCCACCAGCGAATCAGTCGCTCATGCTCAATGGGAGTCGTCTCATTCAGCCACAGCGCATACTGCGCCACCGAATTGCTCGCCAGATTCCCAGCAAAGCGATGCGCGGCCAGAAATGAATTGACCGTCTCAAACGCAACCTCCAGCGACCCCAGCCCAAAAGGCGTATGCGACCGCGGATTCATGCGTATATAGATCAACTGATCGTCCCGTAGAAAAACCTGGGCATTCGTGCCCGGCAGACCAGTCGTCTGCGCATATCGGGTTGACTCAGGCTTCCCATCCCATTTGGGATCGATCTCGACCGTCGCGCCATCCACCGCCCACAAATCGACTGGTTTCATAGCGTCGCCGGTAAGCTCCATCTCCATCGCGCCAAATCCGCCCACCAGCGCATCTTCCAGCACCTGTTCCATCAGCGTGCGAAACGAGTCGCCGGCATTCGGCTCCTCCAGCGCCCGGCGCAGTGCCAGCAAGCGCACTGGAGCGTCTGCGATATCACTCACCGAGAAGCCGCGCTTCACACGCACCTGCCAATCCATGCTGGCGATTCGGTCTTTCAGGATATTGATGGCTCTCCGCACCAACGGTGTTTCGGCAAAGCGCCGCAGATTCACCGGCGTCGGCTTCGGCAGCGCATTCGCAGGCGTGCGATAAGGAGTCAGAATTGAAGGCAGGGCCAATGTCTTGCGTTTCACTGCCTGCTCGCCCGTTGCTTCTATGCCGGCTTCTTTCCGTCGCCACAATTTCTGAACCGAATTCTTGACTGTCACCATTTCGCCCTCTGTCCTTTGCGCGTTCAAAAGAAAAGGCATGGCGAAAAGCCATGCCTCGTGAATTCGACCGCTATTTATGGTCCCGATTTTACTTTAACTACGCTGTCATTCTGAGCCTTGAAATTACTTTGTCATCCTGAGCATAGCGAAGGATCTGTTTTTGACTCTCCTCATGTATCTGACAAAGCTGCGATGTCTAAACCCGTAGCTCCCTCTGCGCCGTCTCCGCAATCCGCCCCAGATCATTAGTGGTCATCACGCGAATGCCCTGCGCCTCCATCGTCTCCACAGAAAAGCGATACTGCTCCACGTGATCGCCATCTTCACGATCAGCGCTGACATCATCAACCGGTTCGACCAGGGCCGTCAGTTCCAGCTTCGCATTCTCGATCTGCTTCACGCCCTCACGAATCGACCCGACACTAAAGGCCAGCACCTTCGGCCATTCCGTATCGCCGGTCAGAGAAACAGCATGAAACATCCGCACCACCCCATTAGGCCGGTATCCACAATCGATGTGCAATGGATCGCCGATCTTTGTATACCGCGAGACAGCGATCCGCTTCCGCATCAGGTCCCACACTCCCGCGCGCTCAAATTGTGACCGCATCCTGGCGTGAATCGCTTGCCTGCCGCTCTGGCGCATGGCAGCCTGCCTCTTGCGCGGTTCCACATAGAGCCTCATCAGATCCTCAGCGCCTGTGACCATTGATTCAGCGAGATATGCTTTCGGTTCAGTGATTTGCAGCGCATTCGAAAAAGAATCTTCCAGCACCTGCATCAGAGGCCGCATGCCGGTTTCCTTTAGAGTGAGTCTCTGCCGTAGCTCGCTCTCCATGCTTTCCAGCATAGCAATATCCACATCCGGATCGATGCAGCGCACGCGCGCCCAGTCTTTCGTAAAGCTCAAAATGATCTGCTCCGGCCGCAATGCGTCGCGCAGCAAAACTCCTATATTGACGAACTCATTTCTCACCGGGTCCGGTACATACCGGACGAGATAGAAATCGCATTGTTGCCGCGTGCTCAATCCAAAAATTTCCTTACGTCACAACCACGGTTACATAATCTGTCCACTGACAGTATCGGCCCATCCTGGCTCCGGGAACTGCCTGTTCATCGCCATCGTCTCCGACTTCATCCAATTTGGAAAAGGTCCCCGCGATGATTCCCGAAAGTGGGTAATCAGTTCCGGAATGAGCTCACGCCGCTTCAGCAACTGCTCAACAAGCATTTCCATCTCCGCCAGATTTCCGCCATACCATTCTGGAGGCACAGTTTCCGCAATCGACCAAATCTTCTGCGGATCGAGTTCCTGCACGCGACCCAGCCATGGCTCAAAGCTCTCCCACCCCGTCACGCCACGATATACGAGATTTCTTGCATACACGCCTCGCAGCGGAGCATCCACAAATTCCCATTCCCCCGCATTGAAGCAGTACCCCTGATCGATAAACATGGCTATATAACGCTTCTCCCGCAGCTTCTTGTGAAAAACCGCCTGCCTTCCATTCGAATTGCAGGTCCACTTATCAATCACCAGCATCCCGGCAAATTCGGTCAGATTTTTTACCTCGACCAGCCGGTCTTCCGGAAGATAATCTACAACCAGTCCAGGCATCAGGCCGCCGACCAATCTTGAACCAAAGTGCAAGCCCGCCCGGCATGGTTCCTGGCTTTGTCCGAAATGAAGCACAAGCTCCTTGGAATTTTGAATCAGCCAGTCCGTAACCTCAACCACCTCAGTCGCCGGAACACTCAATCCGACAGCTTCCGCCAGCCGAGTCGCCAGCAATTCATTCGCCAGGACCCGTATATGCTGCGGATTGTTCTGAAACTTTACGACATAAGGATTGCCATCCGACGCCAGCATAAGATGGCCCTGGGCACCCCCCCGCATACGTCGAATCGCCTGTGTCGCCAGAACAGCCAACCCGCCTCCGCTCAATCGGATTGTACATTTCACCTCTGATAATCATGAACTACTGGGAAAGCACAAACTCTCACCAATGAGTTCCATAACAATTTTGGAGTTGGCGTGACTCCAAAAAATTGTCATCCCACCGGAGTCATTGCCTGGCAATGACGTAGCTGAGAACCTGCTGTTTACATGGTTCACACCAACTCGTAAAAATGCTTTCGTCATCCATAGGTGCCGGTCGCTGGGGGGCCTTTCATCTCCTCAGCTCTCCTCGCACACAAACCGCAATCGCCATAGCCATCACGCAATCATCATGCGCTCCGGCGCTGGCTCCAATCCTCCCATTGCGTTGCCGCACAAAACTGCGGCACTCCTGCAGCAATCGTCTGCTGAAGAAGATCTCCGCCGTTTCCACCAGCGCCGCCGCCAGGTCCCCCAGCATCCGCGCGCGATGGTTCGACGAGGTCAGCCATCCATCCTGTCCATCCTGTTGATAGATGCGCCGATATTTGCTCACTCCATGCAGATATGCCAGCACACCCGACCCATGATTGTTCCGCTCCACCACCAGCCAAGCCTCGTTGTACTCCCTGGCCAGCCTGGCTGATTCTTCGGCCAGCTCCAGTGGAGACAGCCGCGCCTGTAACTCCGCGCATTGCAGGCCCGTCTCAATCTCCAGCACCTGCGCGACAGAATAGTCTCCCTCGCTGCCACCTCCAGCCGTATCCACCGCAACCAGATACCGCCGTCCCGGCACCGGAGGAAACCAGATCTGCAACTTTCCGCCCAGCCGTGTCGCAATCGGTTCCGGCAGATTCCTGATACGCGCATCCAGCGCCGCAATATCGAAATAACAATCCCCACTGCTGAGAAAGCATTCATTCGCATCTTCCGGATACTCCTGCTTCGCCAGTCCGCGAAAGCCCGCCGCAATTTTTCTGCGAAACCCAATCTGCTCCAGGACTAGTCCATGTACCTCAATCAGCCTGCGCTCATCCTCCTGCAGCGAGTCCTCAGGCACGGCTTCCGCTCGATACGCATCCTCCCACCACCAGGGAAAGAAATGCCGCACCATCCCGCAATCATCGGCGCTGTTCCACTCCTCCCAGAAACAACCCTCCGCGCCATTCGGCGTCGATTCCAGCACCAACTCACCCGATGGCGGCATCGCCGCGCGCAGTCCCTGCAGCGTCTCTGCCGCGTTTCCCGGCCACCGCGCCACTTCTGAGCAGTGTAGGTTCTGGATCGTTAGCCCGCGCCCGGCATTCTCATCGCCGGCAGTCTCTACCCGGTACTCACTGTCCAGACCCGGAAAAACAATCTGGCGGACATTGGCCGTTGACGTGCGCAGCGCGCCTTCCCGCATAAATTCCGGAAGTCGCTCCAGAAACCGGCGCACAATCCGAAAAATGCCCTCCGCCGCCTCCTGTGTGTGAGCAATTTGCAGCGTCAGCGTTCCCGGCTGCGTAATCGTCTTCAGAAAAAATCTTCCCGCCAACCATGTGCTGATGCCCATCTGACGCGACTTGAGAACAACATTTGCCCTACCGCGCCGCCGTTCATATTCCCATTGCGCCCGGTTCGCGCTGAATGGCACGATTTTTCCTGACCGGTCACGGATCCTGAGCAGTTTCTTTGCCAGGAAAAGCCCAGTAGCGTTGCCTTCCAGCTTTGGCGGCATTTCATCCAGCACTTCTCCCAGCCATGTAAGCTCATCGCAGTCATAAATGCTGCCCCAGTCCTTAATATGCGTACCAGTTCGCATCGGGCCCACACACCATTGTTCTTTTGCCGGCAGAGGAGATGACCAGCGATGTCGCAGCCGCTCCCTGATAGTTGATCGTTTGCGAGCTTGTAGTCGTCAGCGTCACAGCATTCGAGCTTGAGTCCGACTTGATAATCGTGAACTCCTCTCCCGTAGGCGACGCCTTGTCTGGCCACTGCGTAAAGCAACTCGGCAGCGTGATCGTCTGCCCGCCGCTTGAAGCGTTGGCAATCACGTTCTTGTTCGCCGTCGTCAAACTCAACGTTGAAGCCGTGTTAATAATGGTCGAGAGCGCAATACCCCCTGCGAGCGCACCGTCCCCTGATAAGTAACGTTGAAGAACGGATTTTGTCCCGCCACATGGCCTTCAAACAGGTCCGTCTGATACCCGTTGTAAAGCTGCGCCGAATAAGCCTCGTAGTTGGAAGTACCCGCCTTGGGTGATGCCCACACCGTGGCCACCACGCCATTTCCCGGCGCATTGTTCGACGCCCCGCCGCCTGTGAACCCCGTTGTCGTCTCCGGCTCCAGCGCCTGGGCATAATTCCCGCAGCCGGTCAGGTGATGCACGCTGGCAAATGTTGGGGGCACGCCCGAAGCAGAAGCATATGTGATCCAGTTCACTGACGGCGACATTCCCAGGCATCCTATATCTGCGATCTCCAGCCCGTTTGTTACCGAGGACGCGACATAAGCCAGGTTCGCCGACGGAAAGCTCGTAAGATCAGGCCACTGAATGTGCCCGCCATGAATCGAAGTCCCGCTGGCCCCGATATAAAAGGCCGCAATCGCCGGACTGTCCGCATAAGTATCCGTCCACACGCTTCCCGCCCCGCCTGTGTCATAAACCACATAGTTTGTAGCATAAGAAGCGTCAGCCGCCGTTGAACTTGACGCCGTATTACTGCACGGCGCAGTCGTACATGTATACGGATACCCAAATCCATGAATCATATATCCCGTATTACCTGTGCCCTCGTTGTAAACGGCGGCAATCTGCGCGTTGCGCACCAGCATGGTGTCCAGTTGGCTGTCGATGGCCGTCTTCAGCAAGTGGATCCCATAAGCTGGACGGCTTGCCGGAGTAAAGCTGGCAGAGTTGTAGCTGACAGTTACATTCCGAAGCAGAAAGCCCGATTGATGCCCATTCGACGTGCTCTCTTCGCCCAGCAGAATCCCTTCCGCGGACGTATCATTCACCGCGACGTTATCGACCACGAGACCACGAAACCATTGCAGTTCCAGGCCGTGCGTCGCATTCGCATTGCCCAGGATCGTAAAGTCCTTGAACAAGCATCCCTGTGCCTGCGCTGAGTTTCCCAGAAAAATCACATCACCGCTTAAATCTGAAGGCACACTTAGAGTGGATGCGCTCGCGGAGCTGTCAGCCGCCGTACTCGCGCCTCCTGATCCAACCAGATTCACGCATGCGCCATTGCCCGGTTCCATAAGTGTGGCCGTAAGCGAATAAGTTCCCGGCCCCAGCCGCACCGTCTGGTTATGTCCTGAGCTGATCACGAGGCTTGCCGCCGCATTCCATGCGGCATTGAGCGTTGTATAAGTATTCCCATCCACAGTAATCTCGCCATTTAAAGACGCTGCTGTAAGTGCCGCACCTACCCTCGCTTCTCCACCTATTGTTAGATTAGCTGTCGAACTTAGCACGAGAGGCCCTGAAAGTGTGCCTCCAGTTATGGGAAGATAGTTGCCGCTCAGCGATGCAATTGAGGCATCAACATATTGCTTCGTTGCATCCTGCACTGCAACTGTTGCAGGTATAAGTTGTGCGCGAACAGAAGCTATCGACGCGCTTGCGCCTGCCGGAACCACCCAGTATTCCTTGTTTACGGTGCCGTCATTCAGGTGATAAATTGCCGTGTAATAGCTCCCAGCGGGCGATGCGCCCGCATTTGGCGCAAGGTTCAAGCTGACAAAGCCGTCCTGCCCAATAGAAACCGTAGCGCTTCCGGCAGCGATCGCTTGACTGTTCGCCGTAGAAAGCGCGGGCCATGTCACGATCAAAGTTCCGGCCGCCGGCGTTCCGTCAGCCCGGTATACCACTCCCTGCACCGTAGTGGTCGTTATCTGCGCATGAATGATGGATGCGCTGAAGATGAATAACAGCATTCGCGTCACGATCTTCGCAAGCTGCCTCTTATTTCTCACCAATTGCTCCTCGTAGTCTCTTGAAGGCCCATGAATGTTAGCTGTGTAATGGACGCGGGTACGAGTTTCTTATCGCGCGCAAAGGGATGATGCTGTCATCCTGACGCTGAACGAAGTGAAGCGGAAGGATCTGCTGTTCCTTGCATATCCGGCAACACAGGCCGTTATTGCGAACTCTGCTTCCTGTCATCTTCCGCGCTGCCTGCCAGCGCGCCCTTATCGCCTTGCGCAGCCGCTCTTTCCTTCTCACGCTTCATCGCCGCTACCTCATCCAGCAGAATCTTCCCAAGGCTGGGCGGTCTCCGCGGCCGTTTTCCTTTGCCCGCATCACGCACCTCTTCTTTCACGCCGCCCAAGTCAAACAACAACTTGGTGTGCATCACGCTGCCTTGAGTGGCCTCTTCCGCCAGTCTGCGAACAATGCTTGGATAGTTCTTTCCAATTTCTTCCTGGGCCCGCTTCCTGAAGTGCCTTGGTTTAGTTGGTTTCTCATCCAGCTCCAGCGCGCCCGAGGTCGTTTCAACCGGATCCGGAGCTATCTCTGCCTTCTGAGTTTTATTGGTTCCTTTTTTTGCCATAACAAAAGTAAAAGGGAGGCGCTTTCCGCCTCCCTTTGTTTTTCTCTACTCTTATTTATAGAATAGCATTTTAAGTGGAAATAGTACGCCAACTTATCACGAACTTTTTTCTCCATCAATTGAATAACTTAGAGTAATTTCCACAGTTTCACCCCCTTGACAACATTTTGGCTAGTCGATTTTCAGAAGCTCTAAATCCAGAAATACGCGGGACAATTCATCGAGAGTGTCTCCATACTTCCGCGTAACAGATCGTAGGCTTTCCCCGATAAGTTCCGCAGTCTCCTCCTGCGTGTATTCCTGCAGAGCGATGCGCGACACCAGTTGGCGGCCAACGGGATCAAGTTTCTTCAGGCCCTTTTCGATGTCGAAGAGAAAAATCACCGCATCCTCAAAGTTGTACATGCGATAGTTGCTTGCTTTTCCTCGAAATACGCAGTTTCCAATCACCGACGGAACGCGTCCGGTCTGCAGAGAAACGAGCATATATCGCCGCAGCAGAAGCTCGGTGCGCCTCCTGTAGAAAGCGATTCCACCCACAGGCGCGCGGGCCACAACCGGCTGCTCAACTTCAGGCTGTGATTCGGCCCAGACATAGGGAAGCATCAATGCAGCACTCATCGCACACCCCCTGCATTGACGTGTTGGCGTGTGCAGCGTCTGTGTTTTCGCGGTCGGCCAGCCAGCCGCCTTGATCTTGGAGCAGGAAAGGCCCGCAATCTCATCGAGCATGCAGCGCAATAAATCTCGTTCAACTCCTGGGCGCGGAACCAGAGACCACCGCACCCCTCACAAATTTTTAAAGTTACGCGCATAAACGTCATTAATTCTCCAAGGAGATAAAAAGGCCCGTAAATATGGTTTGCGCCATACTTCGCGGGCAAAGGGAGTAATTACATCAGGCATGGCCTCTTGCTTGTGCCGCTGCCGGGTGCATGTATTCCTGTTGTAAGTAGGAACAGGGAGAGAGACACGGATCATGGGGGATAAGTTGAATGCTCTTCTTCTGTAAATGTTCTTAGTGCCTTCTGCTGGCACAGCTCCCAGAACACAAAGTGACAAAATCTCAAATGACATGCAAAAGTGAAACGACTGTATTCGCGCCGCGCCAAAGTGGTCAATGAGCCATGATCCGAAGGGCGTCACGCATCCATACTGTGAGTTCCGAATCCCCCGGTAATAAGGAAAATCAGTGAAACCGATGTTTCTCTGAGTTAAGCCTGCGCGTAAAGGTGTATAGCTCAAAGAAAAATTTCCACAATGAACTTTTCGCAACTACATGAGCAACTTCGCCTTGAACTTCTACGGCGCATCAAGCGCGGAGTGCTCACCGGTACATTGCTTGCCCGTCAAACCGGGCTGAAACCTGCTCATATCTCAAATTTTCTCCGCTCCAAACGCCGCCTTAGCCTCGACGCGCTCGACAGCGTCCTGACGGCGCAGTCCATTTCCATAGAAGAGTTACTAACGCAGTCTCAAAGCAGTTATGCCCGGTCGCGCTGGCAACTTATGCCGCCAAATAGAGTGGCGCTCGTTTCTCAAGGCGTCGCGATGTTTGAATCGCATATACGCAGAGGTTCCATTTTGGAACTCATACATCTCCCAACCGGCTATCTCGATCATCTGCCAATCAGGCGCCTTAGGACAGAAGGGGCTGGGAACGATTCATTGCTGTCCGCGCCAGCTACTTACAGGCGGAAGCCATGGGGCCCATTATCGTTCCCCACGCGATTCTCGTGATTGATCGGCATTACAATTCCCTCGCTCCATACCGTCCACCGATGCCGAGCATCTTTGCCGTTCAGTTCGGGAGCAATCTACCCTTCCGTTATGCGACGCTTCAGCGAAACTGCATCGTTTTGCGTCCACACAAAATTGAGCATCCGATTCAACTGATTGAACTCAAGCCCGAAGATTCTCCCGCCGGCTTTGTCGTAGGACGGGTTTGCGTCAGCATCTCCGAGGTGTAAAGCCACGCGATCGTTAAATTTTGGTAGCATCGCGTCGGAGGAGTTGTTTTCATGGACCAGCCAACGGCTCTGGCTAATAGTGCGCGCCGGAGTGAAGATATCGCTCTCGATCTGCTCAAATTTGTGGCCACCACTACGGGAGTGGGTCGCTCGACGGCGTCATCGCCGGGCTTCGTTTCCGCTAGCGCGTCGAAACCCGAAGACCAGGTAACTCATCTGCTTGAGCTCTACACGCGCTGCCTTCGCGCGGTTGAGGGGAAGGGAGAAGCGCGCTAGCGCTGAGGTTTGGCAGAATCCGCAATACAGAACGTTGCTGTCTGCGGCGCAGGCGTCTTCGGCCTGAATCATCTCCGCGTCTATCGCGCATTGCAGCAATCTGGTCTGCCTATCAGGCTCGCGGCAATCGTGGAAACAGACGCGAACAGGGCAGCAGCGCTCAAACAGGAATGGGGCGTTCCGGTCTTCAGCTCCATCGAAGCTTGTCTGGCGGATTGTCACATCGATGCAGCTTCCGTATGCGTTCCTACAGTCTGGCATCATCAAATAGCATCCGCTCTCTTATCTGCCGGAGTCGATGTCCTGGTGGAAAAGCCGATTGCGGCTTCACTCGAAGAAGCAGAGCAGTTGATCAGTCTGGCCGAGAAGCACCAGCGCATTCTGCAGGTGGGGCATCTGGAACGCTTTAATCCGGCCGTCATGGCTCTTCACGACTTGCTGAATGGCCCCATGTTTTTTGAAGCGCACCGGCTCAGCGTCTTCAGTCCGCGTTCTCTCGACGTGGACGTTGTTCTCGACCTGATGATCCATGACCTCGACATCGTCCTCACCATCGCTCAATCACCGGTCAGTCAGGTGCACGCCGTTGGATTGCCCATCCTCTCGCCGAAGGTTGATATCGCAAATGTCCGCATCGAATTCGAATCGGGCTGTGTCGCCAACTTCACTGCCAGCCGAGTCAGCACCGAGCGCGTCCGCAAGCTGCGGTTTTTTCAGCCCCACCAGTATGTTTCCATCGACTATGCGCGACAGGACCTACTTCTCATCAACGTTGCCGCCAATGCGTCGGCAAATCCATCCGCTGGCCTGAACATGCAGAAACCGCGGATCACCCCGGGTGAGCCGTTGCGGCTCGAAATCGAGTCGTTTCTTGACTGCAACCGGAACCGCCAACAACCAGTGGTTTCGAGCAAAGACGGAAGCGCGGCACTTGCTCTGGCGCTACAGATCAATGCGGCTATCGCCGACCACTCCCACCGCGCAGGTCTCGATCGCTATAGCCACTAAGTCCTAAGGAATTTCTGACTAAGTCTTCCCGTAAGGGCACGGCTGAAGCCGTGCCGTAAATGCTGCTCAAACTCAGGGGGCTTTAGCCTCTGAGGTAATGCTTTTCAGCTTAATCAGAGACTGCCTACTGAAGGTTCTGTATCTGCGTCCCTTTTGGGATATCGAGTCGGAACTGATCATCCGGCAGCGATTGGTTGACGGTCACCTTCTGAAAGGTAATCACAATCTGATACTCCTCCAGCGGCCGCTTGATCGTAATGCTACCCGGAAAGCGGAATTCTCCAAACGATTCGTATGGCCCATAGACCGCCTGTGTCTGAATGTTGCCGTCCTTGTCGTAGATGTCCTCCCCGCTGGGAAGGAGGTCGACTCGGCTGATGTGAATCACACGCTCAGGAACAAGAACATTGCTTTGCGAATCTTTCCGGAAAACGCCCAAGTTATATTCAGGCTCCAGAAGGACCTGCTTCTTCTTGGGGTCGAGCACTGTCCTCGTATCTGCCGTTAATGACAGCAGATCATTCGGTCCAATCTCGTGAATGAGCAGCGAATCGAAGAAAATATAGGGCCGCATGTTTTCGAGTGGCTTGGGGGAAGGTTTGCTGACAGCGTTAGTCCCGACAATGGCCTTGTTTTCGTGCGGAATCCACAGCTTGAATGTCGCTCCGTCGCTGGCCAGGTCAAATGCCCGCGTATTGATCACCGGAAGCAGCCCGAGTACTCGCAGCATCTCAGGCTTGCGCAGCAGAATAAAGCCTTTGACCGACGTGTAATCGGTGATCTTGCCTTTCTGCTCGCCGCCCACCGAAGCTTGGAACTCCACCGTGGCATTCAGCGTCTTGATCGTCTCGTACTGCTTGTTGATATTGCTGGCCAACTGCTCGGTATCAGCCGACAGAACAACGCTGGGCATCTTCGGCTGAGGCAGCTTGCGGGTGTGGCTCAAGCATCCGATCAGCGCCGGCAGACACAGCGTTATTGCTTGAAACAGGAACTTCCGCATCAGGCCTTTACTCATTAAAAGTTGACGGCAAAGAATCCAGCCGGGTCTCTTTGTCAGCGTTCCCCTGCGGCCCGCTGGGCCCGCCGGTAAGCTTCTACGTTTTGTGTGTGCTCTTCCAGCGTCTTTGCAAAGCGCGAATGCCCGGAGGGGTCAGTGCTTGCAGCGACAAAATACAGATATTGCGTCTGGGCCGGGGTCATCGCCGCCTTTAACGACGCGATGCTGGGATTGCAGATCGGTCCCGGAGGCAGGCCTGTGTGCTTGTATGTGTTGTATGGCGAATCGCCGTCGAGATCGGAGTGGTAGATCGTTCCCTTGTATGTGCCTTCCAGCAGGTCGGCATAAATGACCGAGGGGTCCGTCATCAGCGGCATGTTCTTTGCCATGCGATTGGCAAACACGCTGGCCACCACAGGGCGCTCGCTGCCAATGGGTGTCTCCCGCTCCACTAGCGATGCCATAGTCACGATGTTGTGGTAATTTTGCGTCAAGCCGATACTCGCCGCCGTAATCCTGAACTGTTTCACCATGGCGGCAATGATCTGGGTGGCTGTCGCCGATCGAGGGAGCTGGTAGGTGTCGGGAAAGAGATATCCCTCCACGCTTTGCGCGCCGGGATCAAGGTCGGAAATCAAATAAGTGTCCTTCCTGGCCGCCTCAAGAAAAGCCTCTCCACTGCCCAGTTGCGCAGCCTGCACCCGCTGCGCAATGTCGAACATGTTCGCGCCCTCGGGAATCGTCAGCGTCCGCGTGTAGACATCGCCGCGTTCCAACCGCGCATAGACCTCTGCCATGCGGACCGGATGGTCAAAGCGATATTCGCCCGCCTTCAGCGTTCCGCCCTCCACCAGGTGCATTGCATGGAAGGCATAGCGGCTCCGGATGAGCCCATGCGATTTCAAAATGCGCGCAATCTGCGTCGAGCTCGTGCCCACCGGAATTTCCACAAACATCTCGCTATGAGGACCTGCCGGGATGTAAATCGCCAGCCCGATATATGTGGCGCACAAAAGCGCTGCAATGACTGCAAGAAGTAATAAACGTCGCAAATCCCACTCGACCCGTAAATTCTTTTGATTTCCTTACCTGATTGTATGATGCGGCTCTTTTTCTCCGCATTTTTGCAGCAGACTGTTTGAGTAAGATGCTCCTATGCAGCAAGATCCGCCGCCTCGCCTCCTGGGGCTGGACATTGGCAATCGCCGCATCGGCGTGGCCGTATCCGATGAGTTGGGACTGACCGCCCAACCTGTGCTGACCCTCGTCCGCAAGAAGCCTCGCGATGATCTCCGCTCCCTCGCCCGGCTCGTCCGCAAGTACGGCTGCCGCGAAATCATCGTCGGCAATCCGCTTAATCTCTCCGGAGAACAGGGCCGCCAAGCGGAAAAAACGCAGGCTTTTGCTCAAATGCTAGCCAATGAAACAAAATTGCCGGTGCATTTGTGGGATGAACGCCTGACCACTGCAGAAGCGCATAGCATTCTGTACCGGTCAGGCCATCTCAGAGCGGAACACCGCAATATAGTCGACCAGGTTGCCGCAACGATCATCCTGCAAGGCTTTCTCGATGCTCGACACACCCCAAAATCAGAGGAACTGTCATCCTGAACGAAGTGAAGGATCTGTTTTTCTTTGAATCCACGCTTGGGTTTATACATGTACGAATGCATACCCGACGTAATTGGCGCCGAAGGCGCGTATCGCTGGACGCGAAGTCCCCCGTATAATAAAAGCTTGGCGGTTATCTCTGGTCCAGCCGTGGTTTGAGCGGCTCATTACCTATGGGCCGCAATGGATATTCTTCATGCCTGAACACATCAAAAAGAAGTTACAGGAAGAGATCAAGCAGCTTGAGCACGAGCTGGCGCACGAGCTTCCACAGGAAATCAAGAAAGCGGCCGCTCTGGGTGATCTGAGCGAGAATGCCGAATATCACATGGCCAAGCAACGCCAGGTGTTCGTCAACGCCCGTCTCGGCCAGTTGAAGAAGCGCATGGCCGAACTGGCGCTGGTCAACCTGGCAAATATTCCTCGCGACCGGGTCGCTTTTGGCTCAACGGTTGTGGTCTATGACACATCCAAAGATGAGGAGATCGAGTACAAGCTGGTCACCAGTGAAGAGTCGGACGTAAACAAGGGCCTGATCTCGACCACCTCGCCCATCGGCCGCGGCCTGGTCGGCAAGCAGGTGGGCGACGTCGCAACGGTTGTGACTCCGAACGGCAAGCGCGACCTCGAAATCCTGAAACTCTCAACGATCCACGACGAAGCGGAATAACGCGTCATGAGTAAGACCTGGACGAGCGCTTTTGGACGCGCATGCGGGGTGCTGCTGCAGGCCATTGTCAATGGGCTGGCGCTGACCCGCATCTCGCCCAACGTGCTCACGTTCATTGGACTCATCATCAATACCGTGGCGGCCATCCTCTTCGGCTTTGCCAATGAGCATAACTACGTCCGTATGTTCCTTTATGCCGGGCTGGTCATTATTGGGGCTGGCATTTTCGACATGGTGGATGGACGCGTCGCGCGTCAGACAGATCAGGTGACCGTCTTCGGCGCTTTCTTCGATTCGGTCATCGACCGCTACTCTGACGTAGTGCTGTTCTTCGGCTTGCTGGTTTTCTATGCCCGCGGCAATCGCTTCTTTTACGTTGTGCTGGCGGCATTTGTCATGGTCACGTCGCTGATGGTCAGCTATACCCGCGCGCGTGCTGAGGCGCTGATCGGTCAATGCAAGGTCGGCTTTATGGAGAGGCCGGAACGCGTAGTGCTCATTATTCTGGGCGCGCTTTTTAATCGCTGGGGTGTGATGGCGCCGGTCCTGTGGGTGCTGGCCGTGCTTTCGACGATCACGGTCATTCACCGCATCAGCTTCACCTACCAGATGACGCGACATCTGGCCCCGGTTCCCGACACAAAACCGCTCGCCTATAAGAGCCAGCCAGTCGAAGCATCGCCGGAACTGCATTCAGCTCCGACTGCTCCGCGCATCTGATTCCGTCGCAAAAAGTATCTGTGTAGATACTTCCTCTTAGGCGCGCATTTACATCAAAGTAAGCCTATGATGCTGCGATTCTTCTCCTGTTCATTCGCCGCTCTTACTCTTTTTGCTGCCTTTTCCCTGACCACTTTCGCGTATGCGCAGACGGACGCGGCAGCCAGCTTCTACGGCGCCTTCAACGGCACGACAGCCGCGAACGGGACCGTGCAGAGTCCCTCGAACTCAGCCGGCTTCCTTCTGGAACTGCGGCACATCTCGAACCCATTGGTCGGCTATGAGCTGAACTACTCCTTCAACCGCGCTAACCAGAATTACAACGACATTGAAGAGATCAAAGCCGCAGCCCACGAAGTGGGAGCGGACTGGTTCGTGTCCTTTCCGGTGCTGATGCTGAAGCCGTTTGTGCTGGCCGGCGGCGGAATTATCTTCTTCCATCCCGATAGCGACCAGCCGGACAGCACCAGCGACACCAAGCCTGCCTTCGTCTATGGCGCCGGGGTTGACTGGACGGTCATTCCTCACCTGGGGCTGCGCTTCCAGTATCGCGGCAACCTGTACCACGCTCCGGACCTGTCGCATGCCTTCTCCTCGACCGATGCTTTTACGCATACGGCCGAGCCGATGATCGGGGCATATCTGCGCTTCTGACCCACCCCCTGTTTTTGCTAAGTTCCTTGAAAGAAAGCTGGTTTGGGGTAACTGGAGCTGTCTGTATAGTCCGGCAAATTTCCTGAGGTCAAGCATAGGGTTGTGCTACAATTTGAATGAATTTGTAGCACAACATTTTATGCCGAAAACAATAGCCAAATCGAGCGAATCCAAGGTGCTTTCGATGGTGGAAGTAAATCGTCGGAAACTTGAAGGAATCCGCAAGTTTGCCCAGGACCAGGGGTTGCTTTCCGGCAAGACGCATGTCGTGCGCGGACGCATGCCTGACTCGCTGGTGGCCGCCGCCAAAAAAAATACCGGGATCGAATCGGATACGGAATTAGTCAAGATGGCACTGGCGAACCTCGCTGTGGAAGAGAACTATTTTGAATGGCTGTGGTCGCAGCGTGGAACCATTCCTCCTGAGATAGACCTTGAGTTCTAGTTTTCAGGACGTTCTTCGCAGAGTTGGTGTAGATCGGGCGGCGGCGACCCTGCGCTATCGGGCGCAGAGCGAACTCCCTTTTATAAACACTGCGGAACCAACAAAGCCGAAGCTGTTATTCGATACAACCGTGTATATCGACACGCTGCAGATGAAATATCCAGCGGAGACCGCGGGATGGACCGATCAATGTGAACAGTGGCATTCCCCAGTGACGGAGGCTGAACTGGCTTATTCCTGTGGAAGGCTGAATCCCCATCATCCGGGAACGGCGGCAATTGTGAGTAAGATCACCGAGTCAATTGGGAAGCGTCCGGTTCAGCGAATTTTGTATCCAGACCGCGAGACATGGCAGGAAGCCGCGGTTTTGTGTGGCGTTCTTGCCCGGCTCCAACAGCACGAAAAATCAGGGACCAGCCGCCTCTTGAATGACGCGTTGATCTTCTCCACAGCGCAAAAACATGATTGCACTGTGCTGACGCGCAATCTCCGCGATTTTGATTTGATGCTTCAGATTGTGCCTGCGGGAAGAGTGCTGTTTTATCAGTGTTCGTGATTCTCTTCACGCCTACCGCTTGAACACTTGCTGTGATAGCATCGTCAATCTCTGAAGACGCCCTGTTTTTTGTGGCGCCTGCTGGCCCAGATGGAGTACGAGGACGGCAGATTCGGCGAAAGACTGACGCCGCAAGCGACGCCTGAACGATATCCCTGTCTGAGCAGGAAGCCGGGCCTGAAGGCCCTCTATTCTGTAGTTCTTATTCCCCGGACTAAAGTCCGGGGCTTCTACCCGTCCTGCACGAGCGAAGCAGGCTTCAGCCATTCGCGGGCTTCTCCCTGAACCCGTCCAATATAGAAAGTTCCACTGACCGGCATATCGCAGGCCGGTCCAAAGCTGACCGCTTTTTAGCTGCTTTTAAAGGGAGTTGACCATGAAAACGTATCAGGGAAGTGAGATTCGCAACGTAGCTGTAGTGGGGCATGCGCACAGCGGCAAGACCACCCTCGTCGCCGCTCTGCTGCATGCCGCAAAAATGACGCCGAAACTGGGGCGGGTCGAAGACGGATCGGCCGTCACCGCCTATGACGAAGAAGACGTAGCCCGGCGCACCACCATGCTCAACGCGGTGGCCTTTGCCGAATGGAATGGAGTCAAAGTTAATTTCATCGATACGCCCGGCTTTCACATGTTTGTGCATGAGGCGCGTGCGGCCATGTTGCCCGTAGAAGCGGCGCTGGTGGTGGCGAACGCGGCGAATGGCCCCGAAGCCATGACCGACCGCGTCTGGAAGTACGCCGACGAATTCAACCTGCCGCGCGTGGTTGTTATGAACCAGATGGACCATCCGCGCGCCGATCTCGAAAAGACGCTTGAAGCGATGCGCTCACGTTATGGAAGGCACCTGGTCCCTGTGCAACTGCCCATTATGGATGACAAGGGCTTTCAGGGAGTGGTGGATCTGGTGACAATGAAAGCGTTCTCCTACACGCCCAATGGCGATGGGAACGGCAAGATTGGCGATATTCCCGCCAGCATGGCCGAGGAAGCCAAAGCGGCACACGAGACGCTGGTGGAACTGGTGGCCGAAGGCAAAGACGAACTGATGGAAGAGTTCTTTGCGGAGGGCACGATTCCCGAGCAGCATCTGATCACAGCGCTGCACGAGGCGATTCGCGAAGACCGTATCTTCCCTGTGCTGTTTTCGAGCGGCGGCACGAATGTCGCGACTGACCACCTGCTCGACTTTCTGAAGGTTTACGCGCCTGCACCGATTGAGCGCGCTCCAGTGGCTGCGCGCGCCGTGCTGCAGGCGGTGGCGGCCCACGGGAACGGCGAAATGAGCGAGAAGCAGCCGGAAATCGTGATGCGGTCTGTAAACGATCAGGAACCCCTGGCGCTTTACGTCTTCAAGACCATGACCGACCCGTTTGCCGGGCGGATTTCTTTCTTCAAAGTCTTCTCCGGATCGATGAAGAATGACGCCGGCGTGAGCAACTACTCGCGCAAGGGGGCGGAGAAGTTCTCCCATCTTTCCGTCATGCAGGGGCATACGGCCGTCCCGGTTCCGGAGCTTCATGCAGGTGATATTGGAGCGGTGGCCAAGCTGCGCGACACGTTTACCGGCGACACGCTGGGCGAGAAGGGGCACGAAATCTTCTTCGAGCCGGTTGGCCTGCCGGAAGCGGCCATGACGTATGCGATTGAGCCGAAGACGCGCGGCGATGAAGACAAGCTCGCGCCAGCGGTTCACAAGCTGATGGAAGAAGATTTATTGGTTCGCTTCTATCGCGACCCGCAGACCAGCGAGTTTCTGATTGCCGGAGCGGGGCAGCCGCATATCGAATCATTGGTGTCGAAGCTGCGCAAGCGCTATCACACCGAGGTCACGCTGAAAGCTCCCAAGGTGCCGTACCGCGAGACCATTCGCGGGCGCGCCGAAGCGCAGGGCCGCCATAAGAAGCAGACCGGCGGCCATGGTCAGTACGGTGATTGCAAGATCAAAATGGAGCCGCTGCCGCGCGGGGCGGGTTTCGAGTTCATCAACGACATCTTCGGCGGGGCGATCCCGCGCCAGTATGTCCCGGCGGTTGAGAAGGGCATTCAGGAGTCGGCTGCGCGCGGATTCCTGGCTGGCTACCCGGTCGTCGATTTCCGGGTCACCGTATACGACGGCAGCTATCACGAAGTCGATTCGAACGAACTGTCGTTCAAGCTGGCCGGACGCCTGGCCTTCCGCAAGTGCATGGAACAGGCCAAGCCGGTTTTATTGGAACCTGTCATGCGGGTTGAAATTGAGGCCCCTGAAGAATTTGCCGGCGCATTGATGGGCGACCTGAACCAGCGCCGCGGCCGGGTGCAGGGCATGGACAGCAACAACGCCAGCACGATCATTCGCGCCGAGGTGCCTATGGCGGAGATGCTGACCTATGGACAGAGCCTGACGGCCATGACCCAGGGACGAGGCAGCTTCCACATGGAAATGGACCACTACGACATCGTGCCGCAGATGCATGCCGACAAGATCATTGCGACGGCAAAGAAGCCGGTGGAGGAGGAAGAAGAATAGCGAAAAACAAATTGGGCCGGTTGCGTCAGCATTGGCCCGTTTTCTAAAAGCCGAAACGTTGGTAAATTGCGAATACAACAAGACCGCATGGACTGCTAGACGCAAGCGAAGACCTGCTTCTACGGTTATTTCCGGTTTGCCGGTGATAGCTCCGACCACGCGGTTCACTACAATCTCTCCGAAGCGCGTTGGCGATTTTTCATTAAGAGGATCTAACTCCAAGGTCTAGAATGAGGTGCAGGGATTTAGAAGTGAATCTTGGGCTACGCCTTCCGGGAAGTCTGTCGGTCAAGAACTTGATTGCCAACGTCTCCGTGACTCCATGCGACTTGATTTCAAACACTTCTTGTATGGTCTGTTCGCAGTCTTTGCCGGGCCGCTATCCGCGCAGGATTTATCCCCGCGAGCATATGTCATTACCCCGCAGAATACCAACGCGGTCATCCTGACCTGGGCGTTTTTCACCGGTGGAATCAATTTCAACGGGTCAGTGCCGATCACGGGTGCAACGGGAACATACAGTGTCCCGAGTTTCAGTTATTACCATTCCTTCGACCTCCTCGGACGGTCCGCTAATGTCACGGTTTCCCTGCCCTATGGGGTCGGAACCTTTGAGGGAGAAGTGAATGAACAGCATAAATCCGTGTATCGCTCGGGCCTGGTAGATTTGGTTTCACGCTTCTCGGTCAACCTGCTGGGAGGCCCTGCTATGCCTCCCCGGGAATTCATGCGGTGGAAGCAGAAAACCATTCTCGGTGCAAGTCTTAAGGTGCTGGCACCCACGGGGCAATACAGTCCCGAGAAAATCGTCAATTGGGGCATCAATCGGTGGGCCTTCAAGCCGGAGCTGGGCTATTCCGAACGATGGGGAAATTGGATGCTCGACGCTTATGGCGGAGCGTGGTTTTATACCACCAATCAAGCGTATTACTCCGTCCCGCTCCCCAAGCCACAAACTGAGGCACCCATTGGGTCTTTCGAAGGTCATATCAGCCGCAACTTCGGCCTCGGCACCTGGGTCTCGCTGGACGGCAACTTTTGGTGGGGCGGTGTAACCAGCCTGAGCGGAATCCAGAACCTCGCCAGCAGACAGACGAGTTCCCGCATAGGAGTCACCGCCGCCTGGCGTTTTACCCAGCACCAGTCGTTGAAGGCCAGCTATAGCGATGGCACGTATGTTCGCTTCGGCGGCAACTACAACAATGTGCAGGTTGCATGGCAATATTCGTGGCTGGGTTGGCGTCTGCCAAGGTAGTAGTCAAGGGGATTCTGGGCTGCTGTCGGCAAGCCAGAAGTTGACGACTGGCAGGACCAATCCTTCGCTGTGTTGAAACTGCTTCTCAAAGCTCAAGGGTCATTTTTGGCAACCTTCCGTGCGTTCGGTAATCTAAAAATCTGACGGCAGCTATCACGAAGTCGATTCGAACGAACTGTCGTTCAAGCTGGCCGGACGCCTGGCCTTCCGCAAGTGCATGGAACAGGCCAAGCCGGTCTTATTGGAACCTGTCATGCGGGTTGAAATTGAGGCCCCTGAAGAATTTGCCGGCGCATTGATGGGCGACCTGAACCAGCGTCGCGGACGCGTGCAGGGCATGGACAGCGACAACTCGAGCACCATCATTCGCGCCGAGGTGCCTATGGCGGAGATGCTGACCTATGGACAGAGCCTGACGGCCATGACGCAGGGTCGGGGCAGCTTCCACATGGAGATGGACCACTACGACATCGTGCCGCAGATGCACGCCGACAAGATCATTGCGACGGCGAAGAAGCCGGTGGAAGAGGAAGAAGAGTAGCGGCAACAGGTTTGGGCCGGTTACGTCAGCGATTGGCCCGATTTCTAAAAGCCGAAACGTTGGTAAATTGCGAATACAATAAGACCGTTCTTTCTGGCGCAATTTCGTTCCCCTGACAGCGCGATGAAGTGATAGGATGTGTTCCTCATTTCTCGGGAATGCGCTGCAAGGGCCTGCTAGCCTAGCCTGCCAACGGCAAAGGAAGAACCAGTCCCGTTCTCCGGATTGGATGTCATTCATGCGCGCAATCATGCTTGCGGGACTCTTGGTGGCTAGGTGCGTTTACGCTGCCATACCGGACGTGAATGCTCCACAAATGATTACCCCCGATGGGCTGGCCAAGATCATAGCGGCATCACAACAAGCCACCGATGCGGACCTGGCGCAAAAGCTTTCCGGATTGGAACTGACTGCGCGGCTGGGCGGTGCACAACTCGCCGCGCTCGGCAGTAAATTGCCCGGCGAAAAATCGCGCATGGCCCTCATGATACTCGCCGACCGATCGATCTTTTTGCCGCCGCCCGCAGAGGACATTCTCGTCGAGACCGCGCCAACGGGCGCGGCGGCACAGCAGATGCTGGTGAGCATCGTGAACTACGTGAACACAACCGTTCGTCAGCTACCCAATCTCATGGCCACGCGCTTCACCGACGCGTTCGAAGACCAGCCCGGAGAGAACATTCTCACAAGTACCGGCGTCGAGGTCGTCACCCAACTGCCGCTGCACTGGGTTGGAAGCCTTGGCATGGAGGTCACGTATCGCGACCGGAAGGAGGTCGAAGACTTGAGCGTGAAAGCCAGAAAGAAGGGAGCCGGAGTAAGCGGGCTAATTACCTCGGGCGAGTTTGGGCCGATCCTTTCTACAATTCTGTCCGACGCGCTGAAGAGCAACAAGATCGGCTGGATTCGATGGGAAAAAGGTCCCGATGGAACGCTCTCCGTCTTCCACTACCAGGTTCCCGAGGACAAATCGAATTACTATGTTCAGTTTTGCTGCATCATGGAAGACATGAATTCTTCGGGGGGGCACCATCAGCTATTCACTGAGCGCGCGGCGTATCACGGCGACATTGCCTTCAATCCAGCGGATGGGTCGATCCGGTTCCTTACCCTGGAGGCGGATATGTCGAAAGGAGAACTGGTTACCGGCGCAAGAATTGCGGTCGAGTACGCGCCAACGCGGATCGCAGGCCGCAGTTATATTTGTCCGGTGAGGAGCGTTTCTATGCTCCAGGCGCACACGGCGCAGCAAAGCACCATGTTCTCCATGGCCGATTACAAGGGCAGAGTGAAGACCTTCCTGAACGATGTGACCTTTAGCGACTACCTCCGGTTTGGCTCCAAAGTGAGGATTCTGGCCTCAGACAATAACTGACATAACTATTTCGGTTGTGGAGCGGCGGTGGCGAGAATCGCCTGAGCGTCGGCGGCGAACTGACCTTTTGGCTCTAACTGAAGGTATTTGCGATAGGCATCGGCGCAGCTGGACGGAAGGACAATTTTTTGCGTTTGGGGGTCGACAGTGGCCTTGGAAACAAGCGCCTGAGCTTTGAAAAAGTAGGGTTGGGCACGAGTGGGTTCAGCAGCAATCGCCTTTTCCGCTGCTGCCAACTGCGCGTCAGCGTCGCCAACCTGATAGAAGAAGATCGCTTCACTCTCTCGATAGGCTCCCTCCCGGGTGGGGTTGGACTGAGCGGCCTTATCGAAGGCAGACTGCGCTTCCACGAACTTCCCTTCATGAATATAGATCTCCCCCAGGCTGGCGTAGGCTGTGCCGAGGACATCTGGCTGGCGCTGTTCGGTAATCCGCTGGGTGTGAGTCGCCATGTCGCGCGAGACTCGTGTCGAGGCTCCATTGACTGCATCTGCTACTGCGGGCTGCTGATAGGTATCAGCCGAGTGGCCAGCGGATGGAGTTGAGGGATCGGTTCCGATTGCCGTCTCGAAGCTTTTTTCAGCCTCGGGATATTTCTTGAGACCGAGTTGTGCCAAACCGAGCTCGACCCAGGGAACGATCAGTTCAGGCCGGGAGCTGGTGACCTGCAACATAAGGGCTTCTGCATCGGCATAGTGCGTATCTTTTGTGGCAGCTCGCGCAGCCACGATGGTCGCATTGACATCCGAAGTCTTTTGCGGGGAACGGCTGGAACTCACGGCTCGCGAAGCTGCCTGGACGGAAGGCGGGGCAATCACTGCGCTGGGTTGCGAATCAACCTTAGAGACTGCCTGATAATTTGAATAGCCGACGTCAAAGAGCGTACGGCGCGTGGTGAATTTCGCGAAAGAGTTACCGCCAGGGGCCATGGTCGTGAGCAGAATATCCCGAGTAGGAACGACATACGCTTTCCCGCCTGCTTCGACCGTGCCGTAATCGATGCGGGTGTCTTCCTGCAGGATAAAGTCCGTGGGTTTTAGTTCTGCCCGGACAATCAGACGCACGACAGTTCCTGATTCAGGATCAACGAATACCTCGCCATGATAGCCGACCGTGGAGTTGAACGGTTCAAAGAAGGTCGCGGTTCCAAGGTTCTCACTGGTAGGTGGGGTTCCTCCGGAGGAAACTCCATTCGGGGACATTCCGATATGGCTGCCGACATTCTCTGTCTTAGGAAAGCAGCAATAGTTCACCTGATAGTGAGACTGCTTGCGATTAACCGCGAAGGAGAAGACAGCCACTCGCTTACCATCGATGGTCTCCCATCGAAGCCAAGTCATCTTTCCAGGTCCCGCCTCGCGAAGGACGCTACTGAGGACCGGACCCGTGCCGACTGACGAGATCTGGCCATTCGGACCTCCGGGGTCTTGATTTTTCGCTTTGGCAGGTAGAACTTCAGCCCCTCCCTGGGTAACAATTGCGGCGGAGCTCTGACCGAGAAAACGCAGGTAAAGGCTGGCCGGATCGAGGCCAAGATCCGAATGGCCCATTTTAGACCCAGCCCCGTTTGACGCGCGAACGAATTCCTCGCCATTCTGGTAGCGCAGAGTAGTCTTATCCAATGTTAGTTTCGGCAGTAGGGCATACTGCTTGGCGGCATAGTCCGTCGCGCGAGCGATGATCGCTGCCTGGGTTGCTCGATCGGGGGCCGGAGTGTCAGGCAAGTCCGCTGGAGGCGGGGGAAGTAGGGCGCTGCTAAGGGCCAATACTCTAATTTGGACGACTGTCTGCGGGCCGGGTTGGTACTGGACGAAACTATTCATCACCGACGGAAGCAGCTGCTCTGTAAGTTCCATCTCCTTTAGTGCATTGGCGACTTGGTCATCCGTCTTGGACTGCTTATGCATGTCGGCGAGCCGGCTGTCGAGTTGCTGAACCGTGATTTTGGTTTGGCTGCGAGAGGGCAGGGTGCTTGCGAGAGCTATTGTGAAAAGGACCAGAAATCGGCGCACGAGTATCTCTTTTTTATACGGGCGTAAGCTAACTGTAAGGTGCGACGGTGTCAATGACATTCGAGCCCGGTCATGGCAGTGCCTTCTTGCAGAAAATCAAATGGAAACAGCGAGCTGAGACCAAATTGACAGGAGGTGTGTCGCGCAAAAGTTCATACTCAGAACCAAATCCTTTGCAGTGCTGGAGACTGCTTCTCAAAGTACAAGAGTCATTTTTGGCAACCTTCCGTGCGTTCGGTAATCTAAAAATCTGAGCCAACAGATTGAATTCAGAAAAGTTGAATCGTAGATGAGCAAGTGCAGGCTGATTGTGCCGGTGCTGGCGGGCTTGATGGCTACAGCCTGCGCATCCGCTCAGAGCAATCCCAACAATTCGGCGGCCAATCCGTATTGCGGGAGCGTGCAGGCTGTGGCGGCGACGCCGGAGGTGAAGCAGCTTTCCATCGATGACGCCATCCGGATGGGGATTGAGAACAATCTTGCCCTGACCGAGGCGCGGCAGAACCAGCAGACCGCCAAGGCGCAGGCTTCGCAAACCCTGAATCTGTTGCTGCCAAATGTGTACATTACGGGGGGAACCGGATTTCATCAGTACAATCTGGAGGCGCAGGGTTTTCGCGGCGAGTTACTGCACTCTTTTGGTCTGCCTCCGTCGGAAATAGCCCAGTTCAAATTTGTTACGAAGGTTGATCTGACTCAAGGGCAGGCCCACCTGTCGCAAACGCTCTTCAACTGGGCTGGCTGGGACCTGTATCGGGCGATGAAAACCGGGGCGAAGGCGGCGTATTACAACGCCCAATCGACGCGCGGGCTGGTGGTGCTGAACGTGGGCACGACCTATCTTCAGGCGATTGCCGATGGGGCGCAGCTCGATTATGCCCACGCGCTGCTCAAAACGGATGAAACCCTTCTGAATCAGGCGGTTGCGCAGCATGAAGCGGGGACAACGGCGAACCTGGACGAGCTTCGGGCACGGGTGACATACCAAACCCAGCAGCAAGCGGTGATTAACGCCGAAAACACGCTGGAAAAGGACGAAATTACGCTGAAACGGCAGATTGGGATGGATCCGGCGCAGAAGATACAGCTTATTGACGCCGTGCCCTTTGCCGATCTGGCTGCGGTGACGATTGAGGACGCGAAGCGCGAGGCCTATGCCAACCGGCAGGATTATCAGGCTCTTCTACAAAACATCCGCGTGGCCGAACTGGAGCGGAAAGCGGCAACCCATGAGCGTTTTCCTACAGTGAACTTTAACGGAAACTATGGAGTTTCAGGCATTGCAGGCGGGCCGTATCACGGAGTATTCATGGCCGCCGGCAGCATCGAAGTTCCGATTTTTCAGGAAGCGAAGTTCCGGGGCGATCGCGATGTTGCCGAGTCGCAGCTGGACAGCTATCGCTCGCAAATGGCGGATTTGCGGAACAAAATCGACCAGCAACTGCGCGACAGCCTGCTGGACCTGAAGACGGCTTCTGATCTGGTCAACGTGGCGCGCAGCAATGTCGATTTATCGAATACCGCGCTGCAGCAGACCACGGAGCGCTTCCAGGCGGGAGTGGACGATAATCTGCCGGTGGTGCAGGCGCAATCGACGCTGGCCCAGGCGCAGTCGCAGTATGTGAACAGCGTGCGGCAGTTTAACCAGGCGAAGCTGGGGCTGGCGCGGAACCTGGGCATTATCGACACACAATACAAGACTTATCTGCAGGGCGGCGCTGCTCCGGACGGGAAAACCGGGGCCACAGGCCAGCCGCAGGGCGGCAGGTAACAATTTTCTGAGTTACCTGAGGAATCTGATAGACTGAAGTGGCGTTAGAACCGAACGGGCAAGAGCAGTCCTCGCCCAGCAGCAAGAACCTGCCAGTAGTGGCTCCGATTTGTTCCGGCGCAATTCAACATAGGAAACAGCATCACATGGAACAAGGAACAGTGAAGTGGTTTAACGACGCAAAAGGCTTCGGCTTCATCTCGCGCCAGAACGGTGAAGACGTCTTCGTGCACTACTCGGCCATTAACTCCAATGGCTTTAAGAGTCTGCAGGAAGGTCAAGCCGTGCAGTTCAACGTCGTTAAGGGGCCAAAGGGCTGGCAGGCAGCGGACGTTCAGCCACTCTAAGACGCAGACACAGTTATGACCACAAAAGGCGGGCTTCCGGGCCTGCCTTTTGTTTTGGACATTGTTTTGGCGCAATTGTTAGCGGGTTAAGAGCATTTCCAGTGCATTACAGGCCGTTTTAAGGCCGTTTTCTGTGTCCATTTTGCTCTGGACCTCGAGAGCGCGCTGGGCATAACGGGGATTGTTGAGCAGGTCGGAGATCATTCGCGCTGCGCGTTCGGCGGTATAGTTCTGACGCTGCACTACTTTTGCGACGCCAAGACGGCGGACGCGACGCGCGTTGTCAGGCTGGTCATGGCTGTAGGGCATAACGATCATGGGCGTTCCCGCGCGCAGGGCCTGAGCCGTGGTTCCCACTCCGCCCTGATGCACGATGACTGATGCGCGAGGGAAGAGCTTCGAATATGGGGCGTATTTAGCGATGCAGATGTTGTCCGGCAACGGCGTGCGCGGGATGTTTTCCGGGTCGTTGCCAACGAGAAGAACTGCGCGGAGATTGAGTTGGCGAATTGCTTCAGCGCTTTGCTGGTAGAAGTCGCCTGCGTTGAGCACGGCTGCGGAGCCGAGCGTAAAGACGATTGGCGGAGGGCCTGCCGATAGAAACTGCTCTAATTCAGGGGCCAGTTCGGACTGCCCAGCATCGCCGTCATAGAAGACGAAGCCCGTAATCAGGGTGTTTTTTGGCCAGTCAGGCTGTGGTTCTCCGAGTACGCGGGAGAAAAGCGCCAGAACCAGTTGCTCTGAGTGTTTGGCGTCAAAGATCGGGTCTTCGCCGCAGTCAAGACCTAATTCGCGGCGAAGTTCGTAGACCGGCTCCGGCCAGCGCCGCGTCACAAGGCGGGCGAAGCGGTTCACGATGCGACCGATTTTTGGGACAACAAGTTGTGCCTTGGCCAGATTCGGATACGGCGGCAGGACTGGCGGGTCGTAGGCCGAGAAAAATGAAAATGGAGCCAGTACGTAAGAGGCCCAGGGGATGCCGGTCTTTTCGGCGACAATTGGACCTGCGTACGCCAGCTCTCCGGTCATGAGCAGGTCGGCCCCGCCATCTGCCTCGACAGCGGCGAGCAGGTCGTCGTAGCTCTGGCGCAGCGCGGGGAAAAGAAATTCGCGCAGGCCGTACTCGGTGCCCTTCTTTTTGTCATAGATCAGCGCGACGAGACGCTTATCGGTCTGGTCCTGGTCCGGACGAACGGGGAAGAAATCGATGCCTAACGGTTCGACTTTTGCGCGGAACATTTCCGGCACCGCGAGCGCCGGACGATGGCCCCGTCGCTTCAAGTCAAGGGCCAGCGCGATTAGCGGGTTTACATCGCCGAAGGTGCCGAAGGTCGAGAGAGCGATCCTCACGTCCTAAAATTGTGCCTCAAAGATGTGAAACCTGTGTTCAAGCTTCCACTGTTGCTGTGCTTTTTCGCTGGATTGAACCAGAGGTGCACACGCTCCGGTCGGAGCATCGCGCCCGAGTTGGCTGCGGCATTGCGCCACGGGCTGGTCGAGTTTTTCCGGTGTCGACAATTGCCAGAGGCTCGCCCCCGGCAAGAAGCTGTGCTCAAGACTTGTGCGCGCCATCAGCTTGAAGTCGCGATAGGTGAGCGGGTATGTAACCGCGGCGCGCACATATTCGTGCGTCAGGTCGATGCGGGAGACGCCTTCGTCGTCAGTTGAAAGGGCAACGGGCACGCCGTACTTGCGATAGATCATGAAGGGATGGCTGTCGCCCTTGATATTGAGGATCACGTCGTTGCTGGTGAGGTTGACTTCCACCATGACGTGCTTCGCAGCCATTTCTTTGAGCAAGTCATAGGGCTTAGTTTCGTACATGACATCGACGCCGTGCCCGATACGCTCGGCGTGGCCCTGCTCGACGGCAGAGCGAATGTGAAAGGTGAGACCGTCGGGCGGCACCATGCCAGGCTCCAACTCTCCGGCGTGCAAAGTGATGTGGACCTTTGGGTAGAACTTGCGCAGCGCATCGATCATCTGCATGTGCAGGCGATAGTTGGTCATGCAGACGTAGCAATCCTCCGGCTGAACCAGATTGATGCCGACGACACGCGGATCGACTGACGCGACTTCAAAGCCGAGAAGAATCTGCGCGAAGACGGCCTCTTTGGGAAGGCCGCGCAGCACCTGATAGATAAATCGAACTTCGACATTGCATGCGGGCATTGCGTCCGGCTGGCTGCAGTGCTCATGCTCACGGCGCTGGGCTTCAATGCGGTCATAGTATGCGGAGACCGCGGGGACGGAATCCTGAAATCCCCGGGCTAGAAGCAACTCGCGGTATTCGGCAAAGTCGGAATGGAAGCCGATCTTTGCAGCGAGTGCTGCAGCGGACGTGAAGTCCGGCGTTTCCATCAATTCAAGATATTGCTCATTCTGCGCGGCGGCGCGGCCAGCGACTTCATCCACCCATTCGCTCACATGACGCTTGTCTGTGCCGCCGAATTTGGCAAATGTGTTGAAGAAGTGGTCGTGCCCGGAGTCTCCGGTTGTGGGAACAAATGTGCGCATGGAAAAGGAATCGATCAGCGCGTCATAGAGCTGCTGGTTCGCGGGAACTTTGGCGGCCGGCACATAATCTGTATTGCACGCTCCGCCCGCCGCAGGCTTGGCAAAGGCCAGTTTTACCGGATCGACACACAGGCCATCTTCGCCTGCCGCTTGGATGAAGGACTCAGCATAGACTGCTCCGGAGAGATGAACGTGCAGGTCAGCGCCTTTCGGCATCTGGTAGAAGAATGCGCGCAGCGCACTGGGACCTTCCTTTTTTACTTCGTCAAAGGCGCGGGCTGTGCGCGCTTCCGCGTTGATCTCATGGATGGGCTTGGCGGCCTGAGCATGGAGATGTGAGCCGAACAGCACCAGCAGCGAAACCGCGAAAAGCTGACGACGATGGGCGAGAGACATTACGATGGTTTCCTCTAGGTGCGAAGAATGGAAAAGCAGCGTGGGACAAGTTTATGGCATCGGCTGGCCCTGGCGGGGCCGATCTTTTCGGTGATTGCGATGACTTCGGCTTCAGCGCAGCAATGGCTTCAACCGGTTCCGCAGTTTCCTCTGGCTTCGAGCGAGCTTACGATCCGGCAGCACGCCGAGATGCAGAAACCCTTCACTGTCGCGGGTGAATGCGGCGCGTTTGTCGGCCAGCAGGATGGCAGTTTTGAGACATGGATTTTTCCTGTCAAGCTGCTCAGCCATTTCCAAATTGAAGCCGAAGTTGAGGGCTACGATGTCCCCATTGACGTGAACGAGCAGGCGGCGGAGATTGAAGTCGCGCCCGACCATACGACCATTACATATTCACATTTGACTTTCACTGTGCGCGAAATTCTTTTCGCTACGCAATGCGATGCCAACGGCGCGGGGCTGATGGCGCTGTTCCAGATCGATTCCGTGCGGCCCATGAAGCTTACCTTCTCTTTTACGCCGGAAGTAAAGCGCATGTGGCCCGCGCCCAACTACAACGCGCCTTCGCTGCAATGGGTGAAGCAAGGCGACAGCGGTTACTACCTTCTGCATACGGATGCGGACGACCTTGCCGCCGCGATCGGTATGCCAGGAACGCAGCCGGGGATCATGGCGCCCTATCAGGAGAAGCCGAAATTCTGGCCCACACAACTGATTCTGAACTTCGATCCGAAGCGTGATGCGGACAAGTATTTTCCGCTGCTAATGGCCGTGGGCAACAACATGGAAACAGCAAAGCCTGCAGCCTTGACAGCGCAGTTACAGCGATTGAACGAAAATGCGGTGCATCTCTATGCGGAGACTGCAGATTACTACGCGCACTTTTTTGACAAGCGACTCGTGGCTGATACTCCGGATCAGCGCTTTAATGAGGCCCTGCAGTGGGCCGAGATTTCAATCAATCAACTGCGCGTGCGTCACCGCGATGAGGTGGGCCTGGTTGCAGGTTTCTATTCATCGGGCGATTCCAATCGTCCCGGCTTCGGCTGGTTCTTCGGCAGAGACACGCTATACACGTTGTATGCCATCAACGGTTATGGTGATTTCGCGCTGACGCGGCAGGCGCTGGAGTTTCTGATCAAACGGCAGCGCGACGACGGCAAGATCATGCACGAGTATTCGCAGACGGCAGAGATGGTGGACTGGGCGAAGTTTCCGTATGAGTATGCTGCGGCGGATTCAACGCCGCTGTTCCTGATGGCGATGGAGGACTATCTCAACGCCAGTGGTGACAAGCAGTTTTTAGAGCAACATTGGGACGCAGTCGAAAAGGCGTGGCAGTTTGAACGCACCCATGATACCGACGGCGATGGCATATATGACAACTCACAGGGAACGGGCTGGGTGGAAAGCTGGCCCTCGGGCATGCCGCACCAGGAGATTTATCTCGCCTGCCTTGACCAGCAGGCCAGCGGCGCATTTGCTCGTCTTGCACGCGTGATGAATAAGTCCGATAAAGCGAACGCAGCCGAGGCGCGCGCGCAGAAAGTTGCCGCCACCATTGAACAGGAATACGCCGGGCCGATGTACGCCTTCAGCCGCAATGCCAATGGCTCGATGGACAAGACAGCGACAATTTATCCCTCGATTGCATGGTGGGATGGGCATTACGCGTTGAAGCAGCCGGACGAGATGTTCAAGCGGTGGGCGTCGGCTGAATTCTCGACTGACTGGGGACTGCGCGACCTGGGTGAGCATGAGGCATTTTACGATCCCATCAGCTATCACCAGGGATCGGTCTGGCCTCTCTTTACCGGCTGGGCTTCAATCGCCGAATACCGCACGGGCCGCCCACTCTCCGGTTATGCGCACTTGATGCAGAATGCCAACCTGACTTGGGCACAGGACCTGGGCGCTGTGACGGAGCTGCTTTCGGGCGCATACTTCGTACCTTTTGGACGCAGCACCACCCACCAGCTCTGGTCGTCGGCCATGGTGCTGACACCAGCGATTCGCGGTCTGTTCGGCATTACGACAGATGCGTTGCACAACAGCATTTCCGTTAATCCGCATTTGCCTGCCGAGTGGGACCACGCAACGCTGCGGCATGTTCCTGTGGGCGGCAGTATGGTCGATCTTGAATTCAAGCGCGAAGGCGGGGCGCTTACTGTTCGCACAACCGGAGGCGATGTCAAGCTTTCAGGCGCGCATGATGGCGTGCTGCGCATTCCGCTGCCCGGAGTTGAAGTTGATATTCCGCATGACCTGCCGCTGCCAGGCGCGCGAACCGCGCAGTTGAAAGTTCTGAGCCAGACCACGGACGCGCATTCGCTGACGCTGGAACTGGAAGCGCAAGGAGGCAGCGTATACGATTTACCGCTGCGCGTGAATGGTGTGCGCTCTGCCATTCATGCCGATGGCGCAACTGTGAATCAAACCAAGGCAGCCGATCCGGGCTTGAGCAGCCTGCATGTCGCGTTCCCTCCGGGCGCGGGATACCAGAGGCAGACCGTTCATCTGACATGGTGAGTCTTTGCTATACTGAGTGAGGTTGTTTGACTGTCAGAAGTCCTTCTCCTCAGACATCCCATGCGCCTGTATGTACACGTCAAAGGCGCTCTTGGAACCCTCCAAGGCCAGATAGCTCAGTGGTAGAGCGCGGCCCTGAAAAGGCCGGCGTCGGCGGTTCGATCCCGTCTCTGGCCACCATTTAGAATCAATAACTTAGCTGAACAGAGACGGCGCGATAATACCCTCTCTTTTCTTGCTCAACTCGATCACAACTGATTCTAAACAACTTAAATCGAAAACAATTGTTCCCGTATTGTTCCCCTGCATATCTGGTACCTCTAAGACTAGCGATCTAAATTATCCGCAATGAGATAGATACGTCTTCGCTTAATCTCCGACGCCAGCCGCACCAACTGGAGGAGGCGTTTTTTGTTGGAGGATACTGACCCGACCTGGATTGGGTCGTGCATCAGTTTTGTGGCCCGAACTTCAGCAGTAACTCGAGTGCTTCGAAGGGGCTAAAGTTAGCCCTTTTTCCGGATCAATCAGGTGCCCGATGAGTGCGCTGCCCTGAAGTCGCCACCTGAAAACACAATCACCGGCCCGATAAAGGGAAATGGAAGTCCGTAACTAACGGAGCAGCTTTCTCATCAGATATATGCTTATAGGTGA
>NZ_DASQIX010000043.1:0-5323 GCF_035631355.1 Alloacidobacterium sp. | reverse complement strand
AATTTTTCCATCTTGGCAAGCGTGCGGTTCAGCGATTGCCCTGAGTCGCAATTCACCGTAGGTGTCGGGTCTGCAGCGGCCCAGACTGTCGAGAAGAGAAGGGTTCCAAATGCAAGTGCTCGCATCATGAGAATGGCTCCTATGAGAGTTAAATTTTGGGAGAGTCTTCCGGAGAGCGAAAGGAACGTATCGGGCCGGCATGTTACTAGGTCAACGACGCTCAGATCAAGCAAAATCTGGAGTTACCTTGATCTGGAGTTCCCCCAAGGGGACAACGTGGGCAGCCCATTTGCAAATCAGGCGTTGAGCGAAAAACGCCCAGAGCGTACGCGACTGGCTGGTCTCTCATGGCATCGCTTGCCGGTCGCCGACAACTCGACGGATGACGGGCGGACGAAGAACCGCAGAGTTGAGTTAGTGAAGTTGTGATGAGGAACCGCACATCTCTGCGAGATGTGGGGCACCCGGCACCCGGCGATTCTTTCGGCAGAAATGCATGAGCCATCGCGAAGCAGGCTGTTTATAATTCGCCGTATTGCTATGCCTTTTGCCGGAGGGTGTCCATGGATTTCCTGCATATCCTGTTCAGCTCCATCAAGGGAATGTTTCCGGATCTGTTGTACTGGACCATTCCTCCGCTGATTCCCTTCATCATTGCCGAGCAGATTTGGCCTGTGCATGCGCGGCCGCGCTGGCGCGACTACGGAATGAATATCCTGATCGCGCTGACCACGTCTTATCTTGCTCTGCCTCTCGGCATCCTGGCCGGCATCTGGAGCGCTAGCGTTCGCCACTATCTTCCATGGAAGGCATTCTCGGTTTCGTTCCACAATATTGCTGCGATTCCCGTGATTGGCCATCCGCTCGAAATCGCGGCCATGATCTTTGTCCCGCTGCTTGCGCACGATTTCTGGTTCTATTGGAGCCATCGGCTCGAACACAAGATTCCAGTTCTGTGGTCGTTCCATAAGCTGCATCACAGCGACGAGCTGATGAACACTTCAACGTGGGCGCGCGACCACTTTCTGCAGAATTCCTGGCGCGCATTTTTCTCGATTTTTACGCTGGGCCTTTTCTTCGATCTGGACTTTGCCGATGCAGGAAAAGCGGCGCTTTACTCCTTTATGTTTCTTGCCGGGCTTTCGCTCTTCTATCACTCGGCGATACGCGTGCGGCTGCCATGGCTCGATCGCGTTCTGGTGACTCCGCAGGTGCACCGCATTCACCATTCAGTTGATCCGGTACATCACAACAGAAACTTCGCAGACGCACTGCCTGTCTTTGACATTGTTTTCGGCACCTATCATCGGCCTGCAAGGGAGGAGTTTCCTGTTACTGGTCTGGGAGACGAGTATCGCGCGCCGCGCTCCATCTGGTCAGCGCAGATGGGGCCGGTGCTATCGGCCGTAAAGCAGTTGCTGCCTGGGATTTCGAAGAAGAAGCCTACTCCGGTGGCTGCTTCGTAATCTTACCGAGATACCGAAAGCGTTTTGATCTCCGGGATTATGCTGCTACGTTCAGCTCCTTAAGTAGAAACGCATAGTCCATTGCGATTTCTTTCAGGTAGTCGTAGCGGCCGGATGCGCCGCCGTGGCCGGCGGTCATGTTGGTGCGCAGCAGCAGGGGATTGTTGTCGGTTTTGAGAGTGCGCAGTTTCGCGACGTACTTGGCGGGCTCCCAGTACATGACCTGGCTGTCGTGGAGCGAGGTCTTCACCAGCATGGCCGGGTACGCCTTCGCTTCCAGATTGTCGTAGGGCGAGTAGCTGAGCATGTACTCGAACGCCGGTTTCTCGTTTGGATTGCCCCACTCTTCATACTCGGGAACGGTGAGCGGCAGCGACGCGTCGAGCATGGTGTTCATCACGTCCACGAAGGGGACATGCGAGAGGACGGCGCGGAAGAGGTCGGGACGCAGATTTGAGACCGCGCCCATGAGCAATCCTCCGGCGCTGCCGCCTTCGATGGCGACGCGTGCCGGGTCGCCGTAGCCGTTGGCCAGCAGGTGCTCGACGACAGCGACGAAGTCGGTGAATGTGTTGCGCTTCTGCATCAGGCGTCCGGCGTCGTGCCAGGGCTTGCCCATATCGCCGCCGCCGCGGATGTGCGCGTAGGCCATGACAAAGCCGCGGTCGAGCAGGCTGAGGCGGTTGCCGTTGAAGCCTATGGGAAGCGAATAGCCATAAGAACCGTAACCGTAGACATAGAGCGGGTTCTTTCCGCGCTGGAATTTGTCTTTGCGGTAGACGAGGGAGACGGAGACCCTCACTCCGTCGGGCGCGGTGGCGAAGACGCGTTCGGAGGCGTACTTTGCGCGGTCGAAGCCGCCGGGAATTTCAACCTGCTTGAGGAGTTTCGATTCGCCGGTAGTTATGTCGTATTCGTAGACAGAACTTGGCGTGACCAGCGATTGGTAGGCGTAGCGGTAGGTAGTCGAATCGAAGACGCGGTTCTGGTGCGGATGGGCGCTGTAGACCGGTTCGGGAAAGGCGATTTCCTGCTCGGAGACTATTTTCAGGTCAGCATCTGCAAAGCGAACGACGCGCAAGTAAGGTAAGCCATCATAGCGCTCACAAGCAACATAAAATCCGCTGAATAGATCAACTTCTTCAAGCATTACATCTTGTCTGTGTAGGAGCAGTTCCCTCCAGTTTTCCACAGCCGGATTCTCCACGGGAGTGGTCACAAGCCGGAAGTTGCGGCCAGCATCGTTGACGCGAATGAAGAAGAGTCCGTTGCGGTGGTCGGGGTAGTATTCGATGTTGTCGCGGCGCGGGGCGATGAGGCGGAATTCAGCTTCTGGTGAATCGGCGGGCAGGAAACGCGCTTCGCTGGTGGTGTGGCTGCCGGATTCGAGGATGATGTATTTGTTATCACGCGTGCGCCCGGCGCCGATGTTGAAGCGCTCGTCGGTTTCTTCGTAGACAAGTGCGTCCGGAGAATGCGGTGTACCGAGTTTGTGGCGGAAGAGTTGGTACTGGCGCTTCTGCTCTTCGTCTTCGACGGTGTAGAAGATGGTCTTGTTGTCAGCGGCCCAAACGATGGAGCCGACGCGCTCGACGCGCTCGGGCAGCAGTTCGCCGGTGCGGAGGTTTTTGACTTGCAGCGTGTACTGGCGGAAGCCGGTATTGTCGAACGAATACGCAAGCAAGTTGGCATCGTCGGATACGGTCATGGCGCCGACGGCCATGAAGCTTTCGCCTTCGGCGAGCTTGTTTACGTCGAGGATGATGGCTTCAGGAGCGTCGAGTGATCCATGCTTGCGGCAAAAGATGGGATATTGCAGGCCCTCTTCCGTGCGGGTGTAGTACCAGTAGTCGCCATCGCGGAAGGGAACGGAGACATCGGTTTCCTTGATGTGGCTCAACATCTCTTTGTAGAGTGTCTGTTGCATCTCCTGCGTTGATTCAAGGACGGCTGCGGTGTAGTCGTTTTCCGCCTGGAGGTAGGCGAGCGTTTCGGTGCTCTCCTTGTCGCGGAGCCATGCGTAGTCATCAACGAGCGTGTGGCCGTGGAGAGTCGTTTCGGTGTGCTGCGGCCTTGCCACAGGCTGGGTCGGTCGAGTTGCAATCGTCATACATAGTCAGGATAACGTCATCTGCGGTTGTCAAAATCCGTGGTCCGGCATTCCTAAGAGCTGGCAGGGGTGCTAACGCATACTTGCATCGATACGAAACGCTTTTCTGTTAAGCTGCACTATCGGGCAGAAAGAAGGGCTGCGCACCAGCAGGGCGCAGGTAAATGTGAGGGTAAAGGGGCGCGTCGGACGCTGTTTTCCGATTGACTCGGTCCATACCCTTTAGTACCATTCGACTGCTTTCAGTTCGTTTCTTTTGCAGGTTTTCCCCCACTGGCTTCGCCAGAATCTGTAAGAGGCTCTCCCCTTAACAGAAGTGCAACGGGTTTCTTTGCGCGGTTTTTATGCCTTCGGTCCTGACAAAATGGTTGAGTAGTGTCTCCTCGTGGCTCTGGCAGCGGTTCGCTCCTGCCGGGCTGGTTCTGCTGCTTCCCGCAGCAGCCTTGTGCCAGGCAAGACCAGTGGCGACTGTTCCGGTTTCCGGTGGCAGCACCCGCCTGATCTCCGCCATGCCCATGGCATTTGAAGAGAACGACGGCCAGCTTGCGCCCACGCTTGCATATATGGGACGAGCGCAGAGCTATTCGGTCGGCATCGAGCGCGACGGCCTGAGCTTCTTCATGCCGAATTCGACCATCGGTGTGCAATTTGCCGGGAGTCATGGAGGCTCGCCGGTTTCGCTATCAGGATTAGCGTACCGCAGCAACTATTTCATCGGGTCTGATCCGTCGCGCTGGCATGAGGGAGTGGCGAACTACTCGCGGGTTGGCGTGCGCGGGATTTATCCGGGTATTGATACCGAGTTTTATGAGAAGAATGGCGAGCTGGAGCACGATTTCGTCCTGGCTCCGGGAGCTGACGCCAGGGAGATTCATCTCGATCTGCGCAGCCAGCGGCGTGCGACGCTGACGACGGCAGGAGATGCGGTCATTCCTGCCGCCGGCGGGGAATTGCGCTTCCGCAAGCCTGTGGCCTATCAATTCGACGCTCAGGGAAGGCGCGTCGCGGTGGATGCTTCGTATCGGTTGTCCGGGCATAACCTGCGTTTTGAAGTCGGTGCTTATGACCGCAGCAGGACGCTGGTGATCGATCCGGTGATTGTGTTTGCGACCTATGTTTCCGGGACAGCCGGTTCGACCCCGACACAGATGGCCACGGACGGCAGTGGAACGCTGTTCATCATCGGTTCGACAACCAATGTGAATGGGTTTCCGGCGCTTCCCGGCAGCGCAAATCCCACCAAGAGCGTGGGTACAGGCTCTGGCAGCACAAATATTTTTGTTGCCGCGCTTTCTTCTTCTCAGCTCGGTTCCGCGCTGAAGTGGCTCACGTTCCTCGGAAACTCCGGGGCAACGACGACCACATCTGTTGGCACCAGCATTGCTTTCTCCAGCCACAGTAGCGGCACGCTTTATATCGGCGGAACGACAAGCGCGACCGGTTTCCCCGGCGTCAATACCTCGACCAGCTTTGGCGGCGCATTTCCCACGGGATCGGGGAGCGTTACCGGCTTCGTCACCAGCTTAAACGCGACCACAGGCACGAGTCCGAACTCCAGCTATGTGAGCAGCAGCGGACCCAGCGCCACGGTTAAAGACACGACCACGGTTACGGGACTTGCCGCTGACAGTTCGGGCGATGTCTTTATTTCGGGTCATGGCCTGGGGATTGGTTTGCCGCTGAAGAATGAACTGGGCAAGGCGAGCGGCTCCAATTCGATTGTTCCGCCGAGTGTGACTGCGCTGAA
>NZ_DASQIX010000042.1:0-5403 GCF_035631355.1 Alloacidobacterium sp. | reverse complement strand
AGGTCCCATCCAGGCAGATTCGCCGCCGGGGCCGAACCAGCGATTGTTACCGGCTAACACCTCCGTGCCGCCACCTTCCATCATTGGCTTGCCTTCTTTGTCCATATATGGCCCGGTGATGGTTTTTGAGCGCCCGACCATAGTTCGATAGGTGCTTTTTGTCCCACGGCAGCAAAGGTCCCAGGAAACGAAGAGATAGTAAAAGCCTCCGCGATGGACGACGAATGGCGCTTCAACCGCTTCCCAGTCGGGCGGCAGGCCAGGCTTTGCCGGCGCAGCGTCTGTGGGCTTGCTGCGGGTGGCCAGCGAATAGAGGCGCGTGTCTTCTTTAGAGAGCAGGCCGGTCTTTTCGTCGAGGTGGCGCATTTTGATGCCGCTCCAGAAGCTGCCGAAGGCGAGCCACGCGTGTCCCTGCGCGTCCAGAATGAAATTGGGGTCGATGGCATTGAAGTCGTCGGTGGCAATGGAGCGAAGCACGAGGCCGTGGTCGATCCATTTGTAGTCCGGGCTGGCGCGGTCGAGAGTCTTATTGGTGGCGAGCGCGATGCCTGAAGTGTTCTTTCCGAATAGGGAATAGGCGTAGTAGAGACGATACTCGCCGTTTTCGTAGGAGATGTCCGGCGCCCAGAGATCGACGGTTCCGGGGCTGTCCTTGTGGATCCAATCGGGAATCTGATCGAAGACGTGTCCACAGAGTTTCCAGTCGGTCAGGTTGTCGGAGCAACGTATCTGGAACTGGCCGCCGTCGGGTGTTTTGCCGGTGGCGAAGACATACCAGGTCTTGCCTTCCTTCATAATGGAGGGATCGTGCGCGCCCCAGTAATCGCCTGTGAGATTGAGTGCCACGGGCTGCTGCGCCTCGCAGAGAGAAGTAACCAGCAAGAGGGAAGCGGCAAGGGTGATTTTCATGCTATTCCAAGGGTTCGCCATTAAAAGGTCTCAACAGGAAACCGTTTTCCTGCGAACGCAAGGTTAGCATATGCGGCGCTGTCCGTTGATTTGGCAAGGGAGTCTGCCAGATAGTCTATTCTGCCTTTGAGTGATCGTTCATCAGGCTGAAGCCGTCGTTCTCCGCACGTGGCCCATTCATGAGGCCGACCTGATTGTTTCGCTCTTCACTCGCGACCAGGGCAAGATCAAGGGCGTGGCGAAAGCCGCCAGCAAAAGCCGCCGCCGCTTTGGGGGCGCGCTGGAGCCGATGACGCATGTGCTGGCCAACTACACAGAGAAACCGCGCCAGGACCTGGTGCGGTTCGACTCATTCGAGATTGTGTCATCTCCCCTTTCAAATAGTGTCGATTACACGCGCGCGGCTGCGCTGGCGTTTTACGCAGAGGTGCTGGAAGAGATTCTGCCAGACCGCGATCCTCAGGACGCCGTGTTTCGGTTGATGCTGGCGGTTCTCGACCACACGACAACTAACAACATCTGGATGCCGGTGACTTACTTCGGACTTTGGATCACGCGGCTGATGGGGTGGATGCCGGATGTGCTGCACTGCACCGTCGGCGGCGAAGCGTTTGCTGGCCGTCCTGCATACTGGCATGCTCATGCGGATGGGCTGGTCTGCATTGAGCACAAGCGGCTGGCCAGCTCAACACTGACGCCTGAATCGTTGGCGCTTGCAGTGCGCATCTTTCGGCAGCCTATTGCGGTATTTGCCGGCGAGGAATGGCCGCGCTCGCGTGCGGCTGATCTGCGACGGTTTGCGATTCAGGGGCTGGAGCGGCATCTGGAGCGGAAGCTGACGACGTCGGTGGCGCTGGCGAAGCTGGGCGGTTGACCACCGTAGTCGTGATACTTCGCACGGCACATCTAAGCGCCGACAAGGATTGGTGCCGTTTCTCTAATCGAATTCCATTTAAAATCAAGAGAACCATCATTTCTGTTCGACAGAGAGACCTGCGCTTGGCATCAGCCTCCGTTCTTACTAAGAAAGAACCACTTACTTTTCAGCAATTGCTGTTCCGCCTGCAGAGCTTCTGGGCGGAACGCGGGTGCGTTTTGCAGCAGCCTTACGACGTGGAAGTCGGCGCGGGAACGATGTCGCCGGACACGTTTTTGCGAGTGCTGGGGCCGAAGCCGATCAATATCGCTTACGCGCAGCCATCGCGGCGGCCAGCAGACGGCCGCTATGGCGAGAACCCGAACCGGCTGTATAAGCACACGCAGTTTCAGGTGATTCTAAAGCCGCCACCGGCGGACGTTCAGGATGTGTATCTCGAATCGCTGGCAGCCATCGGGATCGACCTGAACGAGCACGACATCAAGTTCGAGGAAGACAACTGGGAGTCGCCGACGCTGGGGGCTTGGGGCATTGGCTGGCAGGTGATGCTCGACGGCCTGGAAATAACGCAGTTCACCTACTTTCAACAGTGCGGCGGCATCGATCTCGATCCGATCTCTGGTGAGATTACCTATGGTCTTGAGCGTATTGCCGCGTTTCTGCAAGACGTGGATTCGATCTATAACATCGTGTGGGCGCGCGATCCGGTTTCCGGAGGAGCGGTGACATACGGTGAAGTGCGCTTCCAGGAAGAGCTGCAATTCTCGGTTTATAACTTTGAGGCAGCTGAGGTTGAGAAGTTGTGGGAGCACCTGCGGATGTATGAGGCCGAATGCCAGGCGCTGCTTGCGAGTTTCCAGGACCTGAAGAAGCTGAAGTCCGGACAGAAGGCGCATGACCGGCTTGTGCATGACGATTCTCCTGCATCGCCAGAACGGGATGTTGAAGCGGAGCTGAAGCGCTTTCCGGTATTGAGTGCTTACGATCTGTGCCTGAAGTGCTCGCATCTGTTTAATCTGCTCGATGCTCGGGGCGCAATCTCCGTTACCGAACGCGTGGGCGTAATCGCGCGGATTCGCAATCTTGCGGTTGGAGTGGCCAAGGCCTATGCCGCGCAGCAGGGTGTCGAAGCGCACTGATCCCGGTGTAACCAGCAAACCGCAGGTCCCTCGGCTACGCGCTATCACGCTTCGCTCGGGATGACAGAATAGAAGACTAAGACAATGCCAGATTTCCTCCTTGAAGTTGGACTTGAAGAGATCCCCGCGCGCATGGTCGCGGCGGCTCAGGCCGAACTTGCGCGGCGCGTGGAAGAGTTGCTGACGCATGAGCGATTGCTGAGTGGTTGTGCCGTGAGCAGCTATTCGACGCCGCGTCGTTTGGCTGTGCTGGTGCGCGGTGTGCTTGCTTCGCAGGCGGATGCAGAAGAGCAACTCACCGGGCCTTCGTGGGCAGTGGCGTTCAAGAATGGCGAGCCGACTCCGGCGGCACAAGCCTTTGCCAAGAAGGCTGGTGTTGAAGTTAGCGCACTCCAGAAGGTTACGACTGCGAAGGGCGAGTATGTTTCGGCGACGGTGACGCGCAAGGGGCGTTCGGCTACCGATGTGCTGACGGAGCAGTTGCCAAAGGAACTTGCGAGCCTTTACTGGCCTAAGAATATGTACTGGCGCGCCGGCAAACCGGAGCGGTTTGTTCGCCCGGTAAAGTGGCTGCTGGCGATTCTTGATCACGCGATTGTCCCGGTCGAGTTTGCCGGGGTTCATGTGGGCAATCTGAGCTACGGTCATCGCATTTTGCATGGCGATCATGTAGTGACCATCAACAAGCCTACTGAGTATGCTGCGGAGCTGGAGTCGGCCAAGGTGCTGGTGGATGTCGAGGCGCGGCGGCATCGGATTCGCAAGGCGCTGGATGCCGCGACGCGCACGGTTCCAGGCGCTCGGTGGCGCGAGGACGAGGCGCTGGTCGATATCGTGACTCATCTCACCGAATGGCCTTCTGTCCTGCTGGGCACCTTTGAGGCCGAGTATCTTTCACTGCCGGAAGAAGTGCTGGTCACGGTGATGCGCGATCACCAGAAGTACTTTGCTGTTGAGGATGCGTCGGGCAAGCTGGCTCCGCATTTTCTCGCCGTGCTGAACACCGAGGCGGACGAGCAGGGAATTGCTGTCATCCGGCATGGCAATGAGCGAGTGCTGCGTTCTCGTTTCAGCGACGCGCGGTTCTTCTGGGACTTCGATCAGAAGATTCCGCTGGTTGATCGGGTTGAGATGCTCAGGTCCGTGACCTTCCAGAAGGATTTGGGCAGTTACTACGTTAAGACTCAGGCGAATCTGCGTATTACGGAACAGCTTACTGGTCTGGTTGAACAACGCGGAGTTGCGCTTTACAAGGCTGCATTGCTGACTGCAACGCGGCTCGCCAAGACTGACCTCACTGCTGAGTTGGTGAAAGAGTTTACTGAACTCCAGGGTATTGTTGGCGGTTTATACGCTCGCGCTCAGGGACTTGGCGAAACGGTTGCCCAGGCAATCTATTCGCAGTACATGCCTGCTTCGACAGATGACGCGATTCCGTTGACAATTGAGGGGCAGATTCTCGGCCTTGCGGATCGCTTTCAGACGATTGCCGCAATGTTTGCCATTGGCCTTGAGCCTACTGGATCGAAAGATCCATTTGCGCTGCGCCGCGCTGCAAATGGCGTGGTGAAGATTCTGGCTGAGTCGGAACTTCCGCTGGCTTTGAGCGAGATAGTAACGACCGCAATCAATCAAATAGATCAGGCTGCAAAAGCAGAGACAAAGCTTTCTTCGCTTGCGACGTTCTTCCGAGAACGGGTTGAGTTTTACCTACGCGATGTGCGCGGATTCAGCTATGACGTGGTCAATGCTGTGCTCTCTGCTGGCTTCGATGATGTTCGCGATGCAATTGCTCGCGCAGAAGCTCTGACCGCAGTCCGTAGCTCGGAGGATTTCGCCGCAATATCGGCTGCCTTCAAACGCATGAAGAACATAGTGACCCAAGCTTCTGAAAAGGGCCTCTTGCGCCATGGGATACCTGACAAACTCGTTGACACGGAAAATCTGACCGATGCAGCCGAATCAGCTCTGTATCAGCATGCAGAAAAACTTGCTCTAGCAGTCGAAACCTTGCGTTCGGAGCGCAAATACCGCCAAGCCCTGGAACAGATCGCCACGCTGCGTCCACATGTCGATCTGTTCTTCGACAAGGTCATGGTGATGGTGGATGATCCTGCGGTGCGGCAGAATCGCCTTGCCCTGATTGCTCTGGTGCTGGCGGGGTTTTCGTCGATTGCCGATTTTTCAGAGATTGTGACGGGGTAAAGCTCAGCCTGCGGCAGCAAGGTACGCTCTTCGAGCCGATTGTTATTCCCCGCGCTAAAGCGCGGGGCTTTTACCACCGAGATGTTTCGCATCTCTTCTTGCTTTTTGGATCCAGCCGATAGATACATCCGTTGATCCCAGGCACCCATGTCTTCAATAGTTGCCTGGATTGTGGGCAATACGGCGCTCTCGGCTTGTACAGCCTGGGCCTTTTCACGGGCTTCTTTTTCTGCTTTTTCTCGTTTCATGGCTTCGACCTCGGCGATCAGGATT
>NZ_DASQIX010000041.1:0-59799 GCF_035631355.1 Alloacidobacterium sp. | reverse complement strand
GCGTGTACACTGCTTTGTCTTCGAGAGAATGAACCATGGGCCACTACCAGACACTACGCACACACAGCGAAGAAGGCGTCCTCACCATTACAATGAACCGCCCGGAGCGGCGGAATGCACTGAATCCAACAATGATTCAGGAGCTGACGGAAGCGCTCGAAGCGGCTGACCACTCGCACGACGGAGCCATCATCCTTACAGGCGCGGGATCGGCCTTCTGCGCTGGGCTGGACCTCGATCATCTGCAGAGCCTGACCGCAAAGACACGAGAGCAGCACCGCGCTGACTCGGAGAGCATAGCCCATGTACTGCGCACGCTCCACAACGTACAGAAGCCAACGATTGCCGCAGTAAACGGCGCGGCCATTGCCGGAGGCATGGGGCTGGCCACCATCTGCGACTTTACGTTGTCCGCGCCAGAGGCAAAATTTGGCTACACCGAAGTAAAGATCGGCTTCATCCCCGCAATTGTTTCCTCATTCCTGCTGCGCCAGATCGGCGACAAGCGCACGCGCGATCTCCTGCTGACCGGACGTTTAATTAAGGCGGAAGAGGCACATGAACTCGGCCTCGTGACCCGCATCATTGCCGAGCAGGACTTGATGCGCGAGGCCCGAAGTCTGGCTAAATGCCTCCTGCGCAACAGCCCCGAGGCGATGTATGCGACAAAACGCCTGCTCAATTACTATGCAAACCATCATCTCGACGCCGAGATAGAAGCAGCGATTGCCGCAAATGCCGATGCACGCGCGACGGAAGACTTCAAAGAAGGTGTGCGCGCATTTCTCGAGAAGCGCACGCCAGACTGGCCCAGCAGGAAGACGCCTGCCTCTGCCGGAAAATAACCGGCTGTAGGTCAGTATCCGACGGTAAAGCGCTGGCGAATGTGCTTTGGATTCTCCAGTTCATCAACGAGAGCTATGGCATAGTCCTCGGCGGAAATCCGGCTGGTTCCCTTTTCATCAGCAACAAGCGTATCCGTGCCCAGGCGGAACTTGCCTGTGCGTTCGCCGGGTTGAATGAATGCCGCAGGACTGAAGTAGGTCCAGTCCAGATCAGAACGGCGAAGCACTTCGAGTGCGTCACCGTGGGCAAGAGCAATCGCCTTCCATTCGGTTGGGAAATTCGGCGCATCCACAAGACGCACGTTGGGAGCTACGAACAAGCTGCCCGCTCCGCCAACCTCGATCAGGCGTTTTACGCCTGCCTGCTTCAGTCCGGCAATGAGCGATTTTGTTGCATCAACAATGGCGGCCGGTGTCTGCCCCGGATTGTACGCGCTGACGACGGCATCAGCGTCTTTCACGACATCTGCCACAGCGGCCGCATTCAGCACATCTCCCTGAACCGCCTTTACGCCGGGCTCGTTCGGGACGCGCGAAGGGTCGCGCACCACTGCAGTCACTTGATGTCCGCGTAAAACCAATTCCTTCAACACGCGACTGCCGATCATCCCGGTTGCGCCAAATAGAACTACATTCATAATTGCCTCCTTTGGTTTGGATGGAAACTTCTTTCGGAGAACGAATTACTTATTAGAACCAGCAATCGCTACAGCCACCAGCGAGTCAGCACAGCCGTAATACAGCAGCCATTGGTCATGAAAATAGACCAATCCTTCGGCGAATGTCGTGCCGGCGGCGTACTGGCCCGTCTTCTCGTAAGGCAGTTCGGGCTTCAGAACAGGAGTATCGGCCTGAGTCACCAGATGGGATGGATCATCCGCCGAGAAAAGCGCCTCACCTGCCGCATAAGCACTCGGGCCCAGCGCCGGATCGCCGTCCGCGGCCGCGTTTTTGCCGTTATAGATGACGACGATTCCTGCTTTCGTCAGCACGGGCGGCGGCCCCGTCTCAGGAAAGCTGCTGTCGAAGTGCCCGGCGCGCGGATGCAGCAATTCAACCGGCTTACCTTGATGGTCCTCTACTGGCGACCAGTGAATCAGGTCTGTCGAAGTGGCGAGATGGATCACGCCCTCGCCCCAGTACATCCAGTATTTGCCCTTGATACGCGCGGCTATCAGACGGCCATTGCGGAGCTCAGTCACGATTCCCGCAGACTTGTACTTCAGGTCGGCGTACTTGCCATGCGCGGCGTCGGCAAAGGCAGGCCCGTATTTCGTCCAATGCGTCAGGTCGCGTGAGGTTGCGATCCCAACCGAATAGGTCTTCCGGTTCCACTGCGTGTAAGTGAGAACATAAGTCCCATCTTCCGACTCGACAATACGCGGGTCTTCCACGCCGCCTGGCCACTCGCGGTCCTTCTGCGCGTCCTCTGTCGGATAGAAGACCGGCGTTGCGCTTCGCGTGAAGTGGATACCGTCATTGCTCTCGGCCAGTCCCAGGCGCGAGGTGTGCATGCCAATCTGCATCTCGCCTGTATCGTCTTCGGCGCGATACAGCACATACACTTTGCCGTCGCGAACAATGGCCGCTGGATTGAACGTGTGCAGCGCCTCCCAGTGCACCGGAGCGTGACGGATGGGATCGTCGAAGCTCGATGCTGGATTCGGCGTAATGACCGGATTGCCGGAAGACGGACGAGCAAACGGACCAATCACCCAGCTTTGTGAAAATGCGCCAGCGTTGAGAGCACCAAACAGAGCAACTGCAATCCCCAGTTTGCGCAGCAAAAACATTCAGGTCACCTTACCGGATTATGTGCGCGCAGCTCGGCCACAATCTCGGCCGCCGCCTTGCGCGCCACTTCGTTCTTGTCCGGAGGGAAGCTGATCGCGCCAACGCGCGCATGTCCGCCGCCGCCGTAGCGCTCACAGATCGTCGCCAGATTCACCATCTCTTCAGGCGTTGCCTTCGTCCAGGGATTCGAGCCGACAGCAACCTTGGTGCGGAAGCTCGACTTAGAAAGGCCGATGGAATAGGTTGCCTCGGGATGCAGATAGTACGGAATGAATTTGTTATAGCCTTCGAGCTGGTGATCGCTGATATCGAAGAAGATCGTGCCATCCCGCGACTCTGACCGCTCACGGATCAGTTTCAATGCTTCCTGGTGACGTTCGAGCAATGGCGGCAACAGTTCGGCCACGAACGGCTGCTTCAGCACTTCCGCCAGCGACATCTCGGTCAGCAGCGGAATCAATCGCGGAACGAAGGTCGGGTCCTGGGTCGATTCAATAATCAGCGTCAGCTTCATCGCTGGTTCCGCCATCTCGACTGCAGCCTGCGGGCTTTCATACAGCGCGCCGTCCACAATGTCCGCCCACTTCACCAGCTCCGCGACGGGCTTGGCGTCGAAGCCGAAGCGCGTCTCGGCAATATATGACAGAAAGCTGGTGCACGACGTGTAATCCGGATCGTAGAAGCGACGGTTGGCGTAACTGCCGTCAGCCATGCCGTGCAGATAGTCCTGATGGTCTTCCGGCGTAAGGAAGGCGCTGAGATGGTGATCAAACCACCAGGTAATTTTCGGCGAGGCCGAATACTTGAAGTCGACAATGGCGTTCTCATCGCCAACAAAATCAGCCTCGTTGAACAAAGCCCCGGCGCGATGCACCAGCCCGTGGTACGAGTATTCAGCGCCAGCGGTGATGCGCTCGCGGTGAAAGCGGGCGAAGAGCGAAGCCGCACAGGCTCCATCGAAACACTTGTCGTGATAGAAAACGCGTACCTTCAAGGTCTGGGGCGCTCCAAGTTCAAAAAATCAAAGGTATCAGGAATCTATTAGGATTGCCGGGTCTGCCCTTTGTGTCAAGGTGCTGGCCGCACGGGCGACCGCGCTTCGCGCCAAAAAAGCCTTTGCACATGCTCATAAACAGCCGCCCTCAGTTTCTTGTACTCGGTTCGGACCATTTTGCGTACCATAGGTCAACATCAGAGGACTGCATGGCGGAAGAACTCATACAAACCGGTGCGCCGGAAGAGCCAAAACGCGGAGCACACTGGATTTTCATGGGAGATAGCGGCATTCGCGCCGGATGGAGTGTGCTGATCTTCGTTGCCGTCTTCATTGCGCTTGAATTCATTGCCGCGCTTCCCTTCTTCACTTTTATCCATTTCAAGGTCACGCGCGGAGATCCGCAGCCTGCCCATGTCGCGCTGGTTCAGGAGATGGTGCAGGCATTTCTGGTTCTATTAGCTACGTTCATCATGTCCCGGATCGAAAAGCGCCGGTTTGGGGTCTATGGATATGCCGGAAATGCGCGGTTTGTCCGCTTTTTCGGTGGAATTGTTTGCGGTTTTGCCGCCATTTCTCTTCTAGTCGGAGGACTGTGGAAGTCGCACCTGTTGGCGTTTGACGGGTCGCCTCTGGGTGGCTTTATCGCCTGGAAATATGCGATTGCGTGGTCGGTGGCGTTCCTCTTTGTCGGAATCTTCGAGGAATCGCTGCTGCGCGGCTACATGCAATACACGATTGGGCGCGGCATCGGTTTCTGGTGGGCGGCGATCATCCTTTCCACTACGTTTGGGGCCATTCACGGCAACAATCCAGGCGAGTCGCCGGTAGGACTGTTTGCCGCGGCAGCTATCGGGCTGGTCTTCTGCTTGAGCCTCTGGTACACAGGCTCGCTGTGGTGGGCCATTGGTTTCCACGCAGCCTGGGATTGGGGTGAAACCTACTTTTACGGTACTTCCGACAGCGGCATGGTCGCCTCCGGGCACCTGCTGTCCGAACACCCGACCGGCCATCTGCTCTGGACCGGCGGAACAACAGGGCCGGAAGGCAGTTTGCTGATTGTGCCCTTGATTATTGTCATTGCGCTGCTGATGTGGCTCTGGTGGGGACGACGGACTGTGTTTCCTTTCAGCAAACAAGCGAAAATAGCAGCGCAATTGTGAAATTTCCGGCGAAATCAGGCACATTTGCTTCGAATTCGCCGTCAAAGCAAGAGTAGAATTCGAGCAAATCGGCAAAGCGAGAGGAGACCCAGATGAACCGCAGAGAATTCCTCACCGGAGCAGCCGCAGGGCTGGGCGCTGCGTATCTTAAGCCGCAGGCATTTGCCTCTATGCCGGCGAAGTTCAGCGCTACGGATACGGTTGTGCTCGGCAAAACCGGCATCCGCACCAGCCGTCTTGCCATGGGCACGGGAACCATCGGCGGCGGCGGCGCTTCCAACCAGACGCGCACGAATGCTCTGCCTCGCCTGCTGATGAATGGCTACGACAACGGCCTTCTCTTCTTCGATACAGCCGATTCCTACGGCAGCCATCCTGACGTGGCCCAGGCGCTCAAGCAAATTCCGCGCGACAAGGTCGTGGTGATGACGAAGTGCGACGACCGCGACCCGAAGCGGGCCCAGGCCGACCTTTATCGCTACCTGAAAGAGCTGAAAACCGATTACATCGACATCTGCCTCATTCACTGCGTCACGGAAGAGGACTGGACGACCCGTTATCGCGGAGTGATGGACGTCTTCTCCGAAGCCAAGGAGAAAGGCATCATCCGCGCACACGGCTCATCCTGCCATACTCTTGAGGCGTTGCAGGCTGCGGCGGCTTCGCCATGGGTGGAGGTCGACCTGGTGCGCCTCAACCCCATCGGCGCTCACATGGACGCGCAGCCTGCCGTCGTGATCGACGTGATCAAGCAGATGCGCGCGCAGGGTAAGGGCATCGTCGGGATGAAGATTCTCGGACAGGGTGCCATGCGCTCGCGCCAGGATGAAGCCATCAAGTTCGCGCTGCATAGCGGAGTGTTGGACGCCTTCACGATCGGCGCAGAGAATACCAACGAGCAGGCCGATCTGATCCGGCGTATCGCGGCTGCTTAGTTTAGGGGAAGCTGCCCACTCAAGCCAAAAGATGGCTTGAATGGGTCACCCCCTGTTTTTTATAAGTTCTTCTTTCTTAATCTGCTTAGGGGGCGCTTAAGCATCTTGCGGTTCCGGCTTGTTCGGATCCTCGGGAGTCGCTTCACCTTCGGTTCCGCTCGTGCCTACAGCAGTGAGGTGCGACCTTCGGCCTAACTCTTATTCGGTGGGCTAAAGCCCACCGCTTCTACCCTTTCAACCTTCCCGCTGTTTTTTTGTAAGTTCCTCCAAATAAAGGTGGTTGCGTCTATTGAGTTCTTAGGATGAATTGATACCCGCTTCGCGCGGTCCTAAGGCCCACCCATCGACAGGCTCAGGGCAGGATATGAGGCACTCGTTCGCTCCTGCCTCAATTTTCAATGAACAGAGAATCTTTGCCTCTTAGAGGCCCCCGATACATTTCTTCTATATTCTTCTTTGTACAACTACTTGCATAGCTCAATAGAAAAGCCCGCCATGAGCGGGCTTTATGGTCACTTCCTGTATTCAGAGTAGCATCGCTGTCAAGCCTTCGTTCTGCAAGAAATGGCATCAGTTCCGGTTAAAGCTAGATGAAGAAAAGCGTATTTGCGAGGAGCAGTTTGGAAAATTCAGAGTATCGGGCTCTCAATGAGTGCATTGGCCTGTTCTCGCCATTTGAGCTTTCGCTGCCCAGAAGTTAAGAGACGACTTGTACGTTTAGGGCTTCGGATGAGTGACAGGCTGGCCCTCGTTGGGCCTCCGCGATGTGCGTGTAAAAACTGCCCGCCGAGCGTGTTCTTCATATCGACCACCTGTTTGCGCGCATAGATCGTCTTAATCCATACGAAGCAAAGACGAACGACATGACGAGAATCGGATCAAATTTATCCCAGGTACTGCCACCGCCATTCATTTGTGAATAGAACGCGAGTATAAGATCGATCGCGATACCGGCATAAACCCACTCAGTCAATCGAGGCGCATTGGGAATCAGAAGGCCCACGCCACCGAGGATGTGGGTTACGCCAATCAGAGGGATGATATAGAGCGGGTATCCGAGCTGCTGATTGGCGATCCTCCATTCCTCGGGATCGTGAATTAGATATAACCTTCCGAAGTACACCCAGATGAAGGCGACGAGGACGGTTACTACCATCGCGGCTATTTGAGTTGCTCCACCCACCCGCGCGGGTTTATCGATTGTGTGTTCAGCTTTCATACTTAAAGCGATCCTCCTCTTGCGGTCTAAAACGGTTTCAATCGTTCTGCAATAAGTCGGCCATGACCGAACCGAATAGGCAGGAACAGCCGGTCGAACACGAAGCCACAGTGGCCACACGTAGCTGTCCCCGCCCCCAAGTGCGCTGATGCTGCTTGCCCCCGCTCTTAGGCCTTGACGGCATTCCGTGCACCCGCAAACACATCGCGTGCGGACGTCGTACTCGCTACGTGCTCCGTACCCGCGACTCCGAGGACCATCCATCCCGCGTTAATGCTTTCAAACATTTCTTCGGCAGCTCCGGTGTGGCCCTTCGGGACGCCGAACTGCTCGAACGCTTCCGCCCAACCTTCACGCGGGATTGCAAAGGCTTTTACGTCGAGTTTCAGGACTTCACCCAATTGTCCGGCCACTTCATCCGCGCTTACCATCGAACCCAGCTCGATGATGCGACGCCCTGACCACGCCGGCCCGATCAGAAGCCTTGCCACCTCGGCACCGATATCGTCTGACGCAACCATGGTCGATTTTCTGTTTGTAGGGTTGTAGAAGACCGGTAGTGTTCCGCGCTGGGCGACCTGTAAGCCGAAAAGAAAGTTCTCGAAAAAGCCGCCTGCACGGACAAATGCGACCGGAGATGGCAGGTTGCGAAAACCTTGCTCCAGGAGTGATAAGGCCGTGATCATCCCCACCCCGCTTGCTCTATGTGCACCCATCGACGAGAGCGCTACCACCCGCGGGGGCGCTACCTTGGTCAGCGCCTCGACATAGTTCGCAATCACACCCTTTGCTTCTCTGAAATCAGGCGAGGGGGCCCATACCGCCGGCAACATAACAAACGCGCCGTCAACACCTTTGAGCGCCGCCGCTATGGCTGTCGCATCGTTCCAGTCTCCATCCACCAACTCCACGCCCTGATCTGCCCACTTCGCCGCTTTAACGCGATTGCGCACAAGCGCTCGCACCTGTTTGCCTTGCTTCAGCAGATGCCGCGCGGTGGCGCCGCCAACTTTTCCAGTAATGCCCATGACTAAATACATGCTCGTTTTCTCCTTTTACCTCGTATTTGGCCGCCCATCCAAATGCGCGACCTGTCCATTAGAGGCTTTGAAGAACCAAAGGTCGCAAAATAACCAATGGTTAATAACCTCTGGTTGTAAATAAACAAGCGGTCGCCAAAACGTCGAAAGGGACTACGCTATTGAAGTGACATCCACATCACCAAGTCGTCGGGTAGAGCGCAAGGAGAGGTTGCGAGGCGAAATCCTGGCAGCTGCCAGCAAAATGTTTGCCGATCGCGGCTACGAAGCCGTGACGCTTCGCGAGATCGCTAAAGAGATCGGCTATACGCACGCGGTGATTTACCAGCATTTCCCCGACAAATGGCACATACTTGTCGAGTTGAGCAGCGAGACAATCGGGCTGCTGATTCAGAACTTCGACGCGATTGCGGCTGAATATCCTGTACCGAAAGAGCGTCTTTTTGCGACTTCACGCGGCTTGATTCAGTTCTGCACTGCCCATCCACAGCAGTTCCGCAACGTCTTCTTCGGGCCGGAGAACCGCAACGGCATCCGCGCTGGACAATATATCGACAACATTGGCAGGCCCTTGTTCCAGCGTTTCGTACAGCTTTTCTTCGAAGTTGCCAAGGATGAAGGATTACCAAGTAAGGATGACATTGTGGTAGCCCACACCTGGTGGTACACGATCTTCGGCCTCGCCACGCTCATGGTCATCCAAGGGGTTGTGCCTGATCGGCCTGACCAGACTCTCGTGGTCGAGCAAACGATCGCCACGCTTTGGGCGGGCGTTCAGGCTGTTCCGCGATTGCCGAAGAGCGCAATCACTAAGCGATCCGGCCGGTCCAATGCCTCAAAGCGATAACACCTTCTGCCTACTCAGGAGTTGTTGGAGGTATGCCGTGGAGTGCCAGGTGTCAACCCCGTCTATCCAAGGCCGTAGACCTACTGGTGGCACGACAGGCCGGTGGACGTCGAGACTTTGGGCGAAGGAAAGTTCCCTGCCGCCTACCGAAGCCTCCTGAAGTCCATTCCCAAACACCCACCTCAAGGCCAATATCTGGTTTGCCGGATCTGACCCAGCATGGAACACGGCATTTCCTGCGAATGCGCACATCGCCGGGAGAGTTCTCGTTTTGCGCCAAATCGCCCATGCACTCACTGAAGCTAAAACAGTATCCAGAAGACGGCTTTTCGCCAGTCAAGTCATTTGACTGTCTTCTTCATGATCTCGCAGCTTTCTTTTGGGCAAGGAGGAATTGGGATCACAGCCATGCCACACATAGGAACAGCAGATCCTTCCCTTCTTTCAGGATCACAAACTTTTCCACAACCTACGAAGATTTTCGTTGACAACTACGAAATACTTCGTATAGAGTTCCCATTATGAAGTTCAAGCGGCAATCTTTACCGAAACCAACTGAGGCGGAACTTGAGCTGCTTCGCGTATTGTGGGAGAAAGGGCCGGCCACGGTGCGCGAGCTGCATGATGCTATCAATGTGCAGCGGTCGGTCGTCTATACCTCCGTACTCAAGATCCTGCAGATCATGACGGAAAAGGGCCTAGTCGAGCGTGAAGAGTCGGGTAAGGCCCATATCTATCGCGCGGCGGCGAGCCAAGAACAGACGCAGAACCAGTTGCTCCGCGATTTGAGCGAGCGGCTCTTTTCCGGATCAGCGGCGCAACTGGCCATGCACGCGCTGGCCATGCAGCCGGCGAGCGCCGAGGAGCTGGAAGAAATTCGTACCCTGATCGAGCGAAAGAGGCAGACACGATGACACATCATTGGGAAGCCCTGGGCTGGACATTGATCCACTTCTGCTGGCAGGCCGCGGTAATCGCGCTGCTGTATAAGCTTGCCGATCTTGCGATGGCGAAAGAGAAGTTACAGGCACGCTATGTGCTTGCGCTTGCGGCGTTGCTGAGTATGCTGGCGGCTTCCGTAGGCACGCTTGCCTATGAAGAATCGATGTACCGCCAGACGGCGATCCTGACTGCGACCGGAGTTCCGGGAGCAAAGTCTTCCCTGCAAATCATTCCGCGCCCGCTTGCGGTTTTTGACATGCCGGCCGCACCTCGGGAAACGGCCAAGGTGCTGGCCAGCGATGTGATGCGGTATCTCGATTTCTTCTGGCTGGTTGGCGTCGTCTGCCTTTCCGTTAAGACAGTTGGCGGATGGTGGCTGATCCGGCGGCTGCGCCACAGCGCGCTGCAGAAGGCACCGCACACTCTGCGCATCGGGCTTGACCGCATCCGTTTGCAGATGGGCGTGCCGCGCTTTGTTGACCTGCGGCTTTCCAGCCGTATCGCCGGGCCGCTTACCGTGGGCGTGATCCGGCCATTGATTCTTCTGCCGGTCACGGCGCTTACGAGCCTCAGTCCGGAGCAGCTTGAAGTGGTGCTCGCGCATGAACTCGCGCACATCCGGCGCGCGGACTATTTCTGGAACATTCTGCAGACCATGATCGAGACGCTGTTCTTCTTCCATCCCGCGGTCTGGTGGCTCAGCCATCGCCTGCGCGAACAGCGCGAACTGTGCTGCGACGACATTGCCATCGAAACATGCAAGGACCCGGCTGTGTATGCCACCGCGCTGCTGCGTCTGGAAGAGGAGCGGAAGACGCACCTGCATCTTGCGATGGCGCTGGATGGAAACCAGTCGCGCATGAGCCTGCGGGCGCGGATTCTTCGCATCCTGGGCGATCCGGAAGAGCAGCCGCGCGACCTGAAGCCGCTCTCACTGGCGGGAATGGCGGCGCTGCTTGTGCTCTTTATCTGCCCGCTGCCGCAGGTCTTTGCCAGCTTCAAGGCCGCGCCTAAAGTATCGGCGAACATTATCCATGCGGTGCAGAACAAGGTCCGGCCTCATGCCGCGGTGAAGGCGTTCCCGTCAGCACATCCCTCGGCTGCTCCCACGCCAATGGTGAAGGCTGTGATCGCATCTGCCGATGGCGCGATGATTGAAGCCACGGAACAGGCCGCGCCGCCTGCGACACAGGGGAAATCCGACTACATCGACAAGATGCGGGCCGCTGGGTACAACGTTGATCTCGACAAATACATCGCGATGAAGACGCAGGACATTACGCCGGAATATGCCGAACAAATGGTGAAGGCAACCGGAGAGAAGCCCAGCGCAGACGAACTGATCGCGCTCAAAGTGCAGGACGTGACGCCGGATTACATCTCGGCGATGCGCGCCGCCGGTTACAGCGGCGACCTGAAGAAAGTCATCGCGATGAAGGTGCAGGACATCACCCCGCAATATGCCGATCAGATGGCCAAAGCTACGGGCGAGCATCCCAGCATCGATCAGTTGATCGCGTTAAAGGTCCAGGACGTGACGCCTGATTACATGTCGCGCATGAAGGCCGACGGCTACAACGCCGATCTGAACAAAATCATTGCGATGAAAGTTCAGGACGTGACGCCCGAGTATGCGGACGCAATGGCCAAGGTTGGCTTCGGCAAGCCCACTGTAGACGACTTGATTGCGCTCAAGGTGCAGGGAGTGGAGCCGGAGTATGTGGCGAAGCTGCATTCCGAAGGCATTGAAGCTACGAGCTTCCACGACCTCATCTCATATCGCATCTTCAACATCACCCCGGAATTTATAGCCGGAATGAAGGATGCAGGCTTTGGCTCCATCCCTACGAAAAAACTGCTCTCGCTGCGCGTGCAGGGCGTTACACCTGAGTTCGCGAAGGGTGTTAAGGCGCAATTTCCGGATGCGACTGTGGATGACCTGGTGCAGATGAAGATTTTCAACATCAATGGCGATTTCATTGCCTCAGCCAAGCGCCACGGCTTCGAACCGCTCACGATCCAGAAACTGGTGAAGCTGCGAATCTCCGGCATACTTGACGACAACGACAATGCCAACGCTAACGAGAACAAGCAATGAAAACGCGCGTCCTCTTACTCAGCACTCTTCTCGTCGCAGGCTGTTCGTTGCTTTATGCGGATGACCAGCTTCAGCCTCTACATGGAACGTGCAGCATTGCGCCTTCGACCGAAGGCGATCGCGTCCAGTTCAAGCTGGAGCGTGGCGACTGCGGCGAAGGCAAGCACCACTGCAACATGAACGATAGCGACATGCCTCTGAGCAATTTCAGCGGTTTTACGCTGGCCGACCTGAAAAACGACGCCGCGCATGTGGATGCGGTAATTGCCGCGGAAGCGGGCAAGCTGACCTGTTCAGGCACAGTCCATGACCTGACGTTGAGCGGCGATTTCACCTTTGTTCCCGATGCGGCTTTCGTGGCCCACATGGGCAAGATGGGGTTTACCGGCTTCGATTCGGAAAAGCTTGAGGCCTATACGCTCTTCCATGTTGAGACTTCGTGGATCCAGGCGCTGCAGTCTGCCGGAGTAAGCGGCATTACCACGGACAACATTATTGCGCTGCGTATCTTCAAAGTAGACCCGCCTTATGTGAAGAGTATGGCCGACCTCGGCTATGCGAACCTTCCGGCGGAAAAGCTCATCGCCTTCAGAATCCACGGCGTCAATCCGGACGACGTAAAGCAGTACCGCGCGATGGGTTATCAGCCCAACGCCGATGAGCTGATCCAGATGCGCATCTTCAAGGTCACGCCGGACTTCATTAAGCGCATGCAGGCCCGTGGCCTAAACGACCTGACCATTCAAAAGCTCGTGCAGATTCGTATCTTCAAGCTGGCTGATTAGCGCCAGGAGTGGCAGCAAATGCCGCTCGATTCGATCCGGGGTCCCCGGCGCGCGGTGTTCGCGTGCTGGGACGGAATGAGACAATGTCCTCGGGATGACTCTCGGCAGAAGCGTGCAACTGGAAGAAGAAAAGCGCCGGCATCCCGTCCTGCGCTTTTTTGTTGGCTTCATAATTTTGCTCATCATTGCACTAGCCGCAGGCGTGCTGGCGGGAGCGTGGTGGCTTCGTCATGCCATGCGCGATTCCCTGCCACAACTGGACGGAGATTTGCGTCTGCCCGGACTCTCCGCGGCTGTGACCGTGCGCCGCGATCAGCATGGCGTCCCGCATATGGAAGCGGCAACCCTCGACGATCTTTTTGAAGCGCAGGGCTATGTCACCGCGCAGGACCGTCTCTGGCAGATGGACATGGCGCGGCGCTCCGCAGCGGGGGAGCTTGCCGAGTTGTTGGGGAAAAAGCTGGTGGAGCACGACCGCGTGCAGCGCGTTCTGCAGATGCGCGCTACGGCCGAACGCATGACCGCAAGCCTGTCTGAACGCGACCGCCGCTTCTTTGAAGACTATGCGCGCGGCGTGAATGCCTATATCGACTCGCACGGCGAACACCTTCCCGCAGAGTTTCGTCTGCTGATGTATAGGCCAAAACCATGGCAACCAGTCGATTCGGTGCTTATTGGATTGAGCATGGTGCAGACGCTCGACGAGCACTGGCAGGACAAGCTGGGACGGGAAAAAATCGAGGTGCGACTGGGGCCGACGCTTGCTGCCGATCTTTATCCGACCGGCTCATGGCGCGACCATCCCCCGACCGTGACGCCGCCGGACCTGACCGCGCCGCAACAGAATATTCCCGACGTGCCACTCGACGAATCGCAGTCATCGCTGCATGATTTGCGGCATCTGCGCGAAGTGATTCACGGAACGACAGACATCTGCCGCGAATGTATTCCGGGATCGAATGAGTGGGCCATCTCCGGCGCACACACAGCGAGCGGCAAGCCGATTCTGTCAAACGATATGCATCTCGATCACGGTATACCGGACATCTGGTATGAGATCGATCTCAAGTCGGGCAATTTCCATGCTGCGGGAGTGACCATTGCCGGAGTGCCGTTTGTCATCGCCGGCCGCAATGATCACATCGCCTGGGGCTACACGTCGCTCTACGGCGACACGCAGGATGTCTACGTCGAGCAGACTAATAATCAGAACGAATATCTTGGCGCCAGTGGCTGGCATCCGTTTGAGCGCACGACAGAAACCATCCACGTGCGCGGCAGCAGCGATGTAACGGTGGATGTCGAACGAACCGACCACGGAATTGTTCTCAATCCACTCCTTCCGAATGAGAAGCGCACGCTCTCGCTGCGCTGGGTGGCGTACGAGCCACAGGCATACAGCATTCCATTGTTCGATCTGGACAGCGCGACGGACTGGGAGTCTTTTCGACAGGCGATGAGCACATGGTGGGCGCCAACACTGAATGTTATCTACGCGGACGATCAGGGCAATATTGGATATCAGGCGGTCGGCTATATTCCGAATCGGCCCACGGGCATCAAAGGAACACCGATTGCTGACACGCAGCATGAGTGGCAGGGCTTTGTTCCATTCGACCAGATGCCAAGTACGCTCGATCCGGCAAATGGCATCCTGGCCACGGCGAATTCGCGAGTCACTCCAGATAACTATCCGTATCAACTCACGCTGGAATGGGCCAGTCCATACCGCAATGAGCGCATATGGAAATGGCTCTCTGGTAAGGACAAGCTCACGCCGGCAGACATGCTCACCCTTCAAACCGACATCTATTCAGAGCTTGACCAAGAGTTCGCGCAGCGCTTCGCATATGCCATTGACCATGCGCATAAAACCGATGCGCGCTTGCGCCAGGCTGCTGACCTGATGCGCTCATGGGACGGCGTGGTTGGGATAGATTCGGCACCTGCTGCGATTGTCGCAGCGGCCAAGCACGTTTTCTGGCAAATGCTGCTGCAACCAAAACTGGGCAACGACTGGAAGGTTTATGAATGGGCCGAGAGCGCATTCGCGCAGGAAGAAATCATCATGCACGCCCCCGCGCAATGGCTTCCGAAAGAGTATGCGACGTGGGATGATTTTCTGGCGGCGTGCGTGAGTCGCGGGTTTGTGGATGGCCGTGCGCCATCCGACCTGCGTGAGTGGCGCTACGGCTACGCGCATCCAGTAGACATTGAGCATCCGCTTTACGGGCTGCTGCCATGGTTCAAGAAATGGACAGGCACCCGCGCACAGCCACAGTCCGGCGACACGAGCACAGTGAAGCAGGTGGGCCGCACCTTCGGACCGTCGCAGCGCTTCACTATGGATTGGAGCAACATCGACGGCTCGACAGAGAACATTGTGATGGGCGAGTCGGGCGATCCAGTCAGCCCGTACTACCGCGACCAATGGACGTACTGGTACAGCGGAACAACATTCCCTCTGCCCTTTACGGACGAGTCGGTTGAGGCTTCCACTATGCATACGCTGCGCCTGTTACCGTGAAGATTTCGTTTCGTTTCCCACATAGCTTGTCAAGCAACACTACGCGGAGTCATCGGCGCAGATCACTGATTCTTGCCTGCGCGGCAATCGCTGTGCTGCCGCTTGCATGGCGCGGGACTTCTTGCGGTCATGACTTTGATTTTCATCTGCAGTCGTGGCTGGAAGTTATTCACCACTGGCGCGAAGGCGTTCTTTACCCACATTGGGCTGCGTCAGCCAACTACGGGGCAGGCGAGCCGCGTTTTGTCTTTTATCCGCCGGCGACTTGGCTCCTGGGAGCCCTGTTAGGCGTGGTGCTGCCCTGGACGTGGACGCCCGTTGCCTTCACGCTGATCGCTTTTATAGGTTGTGGTCTCAGCTTCTACACGATGGCGCGCGAGTGGATGGCAGATGATGCTGCCGCTGTTGCCGCCTGCGTGTATCTGCTCAATCCGTATATGATGTTCGTGGCATACGAGCGTACGGCGTATGGCGAGCTGCTTTCGGCCATTCTGCTGCCCGTCCTCGTGCTCTACGGATTGCGCAAGAAGCCGGCGCTTCTGCCGTTGTCTCTGATCGTTGCGGCGCTGTGGCTGACCAATGCGCCGTCAGCGGTCATGGGCTGCTATCTGCTGGCACTCATTGTTCTGGTTGCCGCAATTCGAGACCGCAGTTTTGCGCTTCTCCTGCGCGCTGCCGGCGGGACCGCCCTGGGACTGGGTCTGGCTACTTTTTATATTGTGCCTGCGGCTTATGAAGAGCGCTGGGTCGAGATCGCGAGGGCCATCGGGCCGGACATGCGCGTGGAAGACAGCTTTCTCTTCGGACGAACGGGGGCCGTCTTCCACGATCAGGTACTGCGCACAGCGTCGTGGATTGCAGTTGCCATGTTGATCACATGCGTCATTACTGTTGTTTTCTCCTTGCGAATCAAACAACCCAATCGTCTGCGCGCACCGTTCATCGCAACACTGATTGTCATTTGCATTCTGCTGTTGCCGTTCAGTAACGCGATCTGGACACACGCGCCCGAGTTACGGTTCCTGCAATTTCCGTGGCGCTGGCTGCTGGTGCTGGGAATCATCATGGCAATGCTGATTGGACTTGCCTTGCGCGGCAGCTTTCTTGAAGCGAAGACACGGAAGACTATCCTCATCCGCGCTGTAAGTATGCTCGCGCTTGCGGCCATCATGTCTTCGCTGGCCGCATTTGTCTTTTGGCAGCCCTGCGATGATGAGGACAACATCGCCGCGCAGCGCGCCACATTCAGCGACAGCGGCTTTGAAGGCACTGATGAGTACACGCCGGCGAATGCCGACAATGGCGCGATTCAAGAAGACCTCCCGGAGGTGCGTGTGCTTCCATTGGCGGATGCTGACCAAGCGGACAGCTCGATTGAGCTAAATCCGGAGTGGGACGACAGCAGATCCGGCGAAATAAACGCGCCGGTAACGGTCCGCAGCTGGACAAGTGAAAAGAAGGAAGTGCAGCTAAACCTGAATGCGCCCGCATACGCCGTTTTCCGGCTTATGGATTATCCGGCATGGCAAGTCGTAGTGAACGGCAGGCCAATTCCAACAAGGCCTCATCGTAATGATGGTCTCCTCACGGTGCTGCTACGTTCGGGACCATCTGTTATTACCGTTCGCTATACCGCGACGCGCGATGTCGAATTTGGACGCACCCTTTCTCTGCTGGCGCTGTGCATAGCGGTTGCACTCGTCACCCAATCAAAAAGACGACAGAATTCTCAGTTATCATGAAGTGAATGCAAGCCGAAGTAAAAGACCTGCTGCTCTCCGGCCAGGAAATGGCCGATGGGGCCCTCGAACGCCTGTTACCTCCTGAAACACAAGTCCCGGCTTCCATTCATAAGGCGATGAGGCACAGCACTTTCGCTGGTGGCAAGCGGCTGCGCCCTGTGCTCGCAATGGAAGCAGCACGCATGATTCGCGGCGACAGCGGCCTGCCTGAAGGCATTGCAGATCTCGGCGCGGCGATTGAAATGCTGCACACCTATTCGCTCATTCACGATGATTTGCCTGCTCTCGACAATGATGACCTGCGACGAGGCAAGCCAACCTGCCATGTCGTCTTCGGTGAAGCCATTGCGATTCTCGCCGGCGATGCGCTGCAGACGCGCGCCTATGAAGTGCTGGCCAACTTGCGCTGCCCCGCTCCGGCAACTGTTGAAATCATTCGGCTCATCGCCCAAGCTACAGGCACAGTTGAAGGCATGATCGGCGGACAGGTGCTCGACCTGGAGGGCGAAGCCACGAAGCCTACGGCCGCATCCGTTGACGCCATTCACCGCGCAAAAACGGGAGCGCTCATTCGCGTCAGCGTAGTCACGGGAGGCATCTATGCCGGCGCAATACCGGAAGATGTGCATCGCCTGACTGAGTTCGGACGCAAAGCCGGACTCGCCTTCCAGATAGTCGATGACGTGCTCGACGTAACCCAGGATTCTGCGCAACTCGGCAAAACCGCAGGCAAGGACATTGCCAGCGACAAAGCAACGTGGCCCGCAGTCTTCGGTATTGAGGCTTCCCGCCAGCATGCAAGTAAGCTCATTGGCGAAGCTTTCGCCGAGCTTGCGCCTTACGGTTCAGCCGCTGATGGTCTCAAATCCGTCGCGCGCTATCTGGTCGAGCGCACGCATTAAGGATCTCCCCGCGACTGCGCAGCCGTGGGTGTTTGCGGGCGTCAACCTCCGATGGAAGAACCCGTTGCAGCCGGAGACACGGCAAACTGTAATTCCGTCCCGGTTGAGAGCTTGACGTTTCTTCCATTCGCGCTCAACGTTCCCGAATTTGCGCCTTCAACATTGCTGGTCAGACGAAGTCCGTGAGAACGGGAAGGCTCCTGTAGAGTCTGCAGCGCCGGGTTAAGCTGCGGTGTTGTTAGCATGGTTCCCGCCGGATAGATGCCTACAAGAGTAGCTTTGATCGGCATCTGTTTTCCATCTTCCAGCCGCGCCTGATCAACGCTGCGGATCGAAATCTGTCATAAGGGGCATATTGGTTGCATGTGAACTCCGGGGTAAAAGATGAATAATCTTCGTCGCTTGCGAAGTTATGAAAGCAAGTTGCGGAGGCTGCTGGCGGCAATACACTTTTGGGCGCTATGAGGTTTTCGATAAACTAGAGAGAAGATGCCTTTAACTGAAAATGACATCCTTACCGCACTGCGTGATGTCTACGACCCGGAAATTCCGGTCAATATCGTCGATCTTGGACTCGTCTATCGCGTTGTCGTCACACCTGATGCGGATGCACCGGGATTAATTCCCAAACACCGTGTGGAAGTAGATATGTCGATGACCTCTCCCGGATGCCCTGCGCACGGCACGATCATGGACAATGTCAGCAACCGGCTTGCCTGCCTGCAGGAAGTTGGAGAGACGCAGGTGAATCTGGTATGGGAGCCAACCTGGGGACCCGAACGCATCAGCGAAGCTGCGCGTAAACAGCTTGGTATTGGCTAGCCAATCGAATTGCGCAGCTTGTTGCCTTGCCTGGCTACTTCGTTCATGAAGTCTTCCACGCGCACCAGCACATCCTGGCCCTTGCGGAGATACTGCGGCAGAGCTTCCCATAATTCACGCGCGGATTCTGGATGCTCAAGCAAACCTACTGCCGCTCCCGCCGCAGCCACAGCCAGCGCCGCTTTGCGGCGGCCTGAAAGAAACAGGCAAGCTCCCGCGATCAGCGATCCGGCGGCAAGAGCGCGCTGCCAGCTGAATTCCGGCATATTGTCGGGAAGCCTATCTTGAATTTCATGCGAAAGCTTTGTCAGGCCCATCAGTGCTCCTCAAATCTCAGATGCGGGTGCGAGCGCCGCAGGTCTAAAAAACGACCTGGGAATATTCAATCCAGATCAAAATCACGCAATGGCTTGCCGGTATCGGGTGTTTCTTTTGCCTTGCGCAGCGCCTCGGCAAACTTCTTCTCCATCAGATCATCCTTGTTTTTCTCTGCGTCCACGGCCTGGCGAAAGAGGCTTTCCTTTCTCTCATCCTGCTCACGCATGGCGCGCGCCGCTGTTTCAAAATCTTCGAAAGTCCGCTTGCGCGGAGCGGGTGTATGTGCGATTACGGCGCGCGTTGCAGGGTCAATCTTGAGCATGGCGCCGCAATCCGGACACGCTACTTCAAATGCGGGTTGTTGCTTCGACGGCATATTCAAGATGAGATTGTAGGACAGTGATGGCAGCTTTTGCCAGCCAGGCAGTTATAGATAGATCCCCTTGTGTCCGGGACACTCTTGCGCTGCATTCTCAATCAGGAGATCAATCAATCCATCGCCATATCGCGACAAGAAGAATGCGGCTCCCACAACGCGTTCCTGTGGGTGATTGTCAGGGCAAAGAGCCAGAAAGAGCGCATCCACATGGCGCTGGATACTCGCTTCTTTCTGAAGCTGGAAATTCGCGGACAGCTGCCGGAGACGATTCATCTGGTAGCGCATCTTTGATGCGGCAACGTCTGCCGAGCGCCCCAGTCCGGCATCGACAGCGTGCATCCACTCCGTGAGCGTTTTCAGCTCCGCATCGAGCGCATTTCCCGCTGATGCCAGTTTTCTCTTGCCTTCAACCGGCATCGACCGCGCACCCAGTTTGTGCGCGAGTTCATCGGGACGCGAGGGAAGCAGATCGGTAAGGGCAATTTCGTGCTGCGCCATCACTTCGGCAATTGCGGGTTCAACTAATGTAGCGCTCAGTCGGGGCAGAATCGGCGTGACGCGCCCAAGAACCTTTTTGTAGACCACCTGTGATTGTGCGAAATATGCGACCTCTGAAGGTCCGCCAATATACGTCGATGTCGGCAGAATGAAATCCTGAAAGACAGCGCGGAGCAAAGCGTTGGGGCTGAGGCGTTCCGGTTCCGTGTCAAGAATCGCCAGCAATTCATTCGTGCTGTAAGCCCGCTTCCCTGCCGTCCATTCATGGCCGTTTTTGCGGCGCAGCGGGAGACGCGCCTTTGTATCCGCATCAATGAGAAACAGGAGGCTGCTTTGCGGCCCAACCAGCACCTGCGAGTGATATCCGGCGTCGGCCAAATCTCTGTCGCGCTGTATTAATGCCTCGTGTAGCTCGTCGGCCTTTAGAATCGCCTTGCGGAGTACGGGAGCGCCAAGCGCATGGACCTCACGTCCGGCTGCGTCAATCACAATTAATCCATGCGCGATGAATATACGCGAAATCAGCTTGCCAAAGGCTTGCGCAAACGTGGCGTCGGGCGTGTAGCACTCTTCCAGCGCATCGAGCAGTGGGCCTGGGCCGAGCAGCTCCATCGCCTGGTCCAGAACGGCGCGCACGCCATCGCCAAGCTTCAATTCACCAACGGAAGCATGGTATCCACTGTTTTCGAGCGCCAGTTTCAGCGTATGCAGTTCGCGCCGCGAAGGCAGCGCCACATGGTCGGCCTCTTCGAGGTCGTGGTCCTCTGTCGCCAGCCAGAAAATCGGCACATGTGGATGGCCCGCCGCGGTCGCATCCTGCGCCTTGCGAATGACTGTCGCGGCCTTCAGAAGCGTGAACAGCGGCCCGCCAAACAGAGTTACCTGTTGGCCGGTGACAACCGCATCCGCACCATCCTGTAGATGCTTAATGTTGGCGAATGTCTTTTCGCCCGCCCCAAAACTGCGGTTCTGTTCAAGAAGCAGATCAGCAGTGGATTCGCGGACCGCCGGATCAATTGAAGAAGGCCGCGAAGCCCATTCCTGTGAGTAAGGACTCAGCGCATAATAGGGCAGCGCGGCGTGGCTCTCCGCATAGTCGGTAAACAGGCGCGAGAGATGCGGCAACACGGTAATTGGAAAACAGTCTGTGTGCAAAGTCGCTCGTTCTCCAGCGGGGTACCCGGTAATGCTCAGTGTCTCATGCCCAATCGCTCATCATCCGCCTGCTAAACAGCAATCGAAGTTCGTTCTTCCGCTCCACCGACAGGGTTTCAATCGCGTGCCGGGCAAGCGAACGGTAAACGTCCGTGACCATCGGATGCTTGGCCAGCGTCCGAAGATGCAGTCTTATTGTCGCTGTGTCGCCGCGTGCAAACGGCCCGCTGAAGCTCTGCGCCTCCCCATGCTCGAAAACATTCCGTACTGTCGCTTGCGCCAGCGCGCCGATAAGATTTCGCGCTTCGACAGCGGAAAGGCCTGCCAGCCGCGCTGTGGCCATCGCTGCCGAAAGCTCGCTCACCAGCAATGGCGAGGCCAGAGTACCCGCAGCGTGGTACAGCGCCTTCCTGCCCGACTGTATGGCAAAGGGCCTGCCGCCAATTTTGCGGATCAACCCGTAAAGCGTGCGCTTTATCACTTTCTCCGGCGCTTCGACACCAAACATCACGTCATGCGAAGGCACAATCCGCCGCGTCGGGAAGCTCATCACCGGATGCACCGAAGCCACTGCCGCGCCAGCCTTGCGGGCTGCGTCCAGGGCGGCAACAGTCAGCGCACCACTCGAATGCACCACAATCTGGTCAGTCAGATTGCCTCGCCGTTCCACAATCTTCGTTGCCACTTCGGCAATGGCGCCATCCGGCACGCATAGCCACAAAATTCGGCCATTTAATTGCGCGTTTTGCAGCGTTTTTGCACCATTTTTTCGCGTTTTAGCGACAATTTCGCGCACTGGAATTCCGGCCCGCTGCAAAGCCGCGATTAGAGAGCTTCCCCAGTTCCCGGGACCGATTACCGTGACATCGGTTTTCATCGTTGATTCGGATGATACGGTAAAGAAAACGCTGCAAAAGAAAAGGTGAACGATGCCGTCAAAAAAGATAGCCGCAAAACCGGCTCTCAAATACAAAAAAGCGCAGGTTGAAGTCCTTTCCTCGGAAATTGCATTTGACGGTCCGCTTTTTCGCGTTATGCGTGAAGAGGTGCGCGAGCCGGGCAACAAAATATCGCGCCGCGACATCATCCGCCACAACGGGTCGGTCGTGATTCTAGCTGTTGACGATTCATCAAAAAAAGATCCGCTCATCATAATGGAGCGCCAGTACCGCCACGCCGCCGGGCAATATCTCTGGGAGGTTCCGGCGGGGAAAATGGACGAGGGTGAAGATCGTCTCGCCGCCGCCAAACGCGAGCTGAAAGAGGAAACCGGCTATCGCGCAAAGAAGTGGACACAGCTTGTGCGGTACTTCGCCAGCCCAGGATTTCTTGGCGAATGGATGCAGGTCTTTCTCGCAGAAGAACTCGTGGCCGGCGAAGCAGAGCCGGAAGAAGATGAGTTGCTCGAAGTTGTGCTCGTCCCGCTCTCCGAGGTGCTGGGCATGATCGACGCGGGAAAGATTCTCGACGGCAAGACGCTGGTTGCCGCGCAACTCTACGCGCGGCATTGCGCAAAAAAGAAGCAGCGCTAAGTGACTGATTTTCTGTAAAGCAAAATTCTTCTCCATCAAGTAGGAAAACCAAAGCAGCCTGAACTGCGTCTTTATCTTCAAGCAGGTTGGTGTTCCCAACCGCGCCGCAATCTGCTTAAGGAAGGTTAAAGGCTCGTGGCAACATACAAAGGCAAAGTGAAGTGGTTTAACAACGCAAAGGGTTATGGATTCATTGGCCGCGATGATGGGCCGGATGTCTTCGTTCATTACAGCGCGATACAGCTTGACGGCTACAAGAGCCTGAAAGAAGGTGACGAAGTCGAATTCGACATTGTCCAGGGCCAGAAGGGCCCACAGGCCGATCAGGTAATCCGCGCGCGCGAAGTTGCCTGACAGGAGAAGCGGCAAGACCTACTTCTGCTTCATTTTCAATCTTGAAATCAGCTTGCGCACAAGCATCGCTTTAAGTGTGCAAGCCTGAAAAGCAACCCAGCTGCGAGGTGCGTAGCTGGGTTTTTGTACTTTCAGCGCGCTGAGAGATAATCGTCTCTCGAATGGACAATCGCTCAATCGCGCAGCTTCTCTCTGAAACCGCCGACCTGCTGGAAATCAGCGCCGGCGACCCTTTTCGCATCCGCTCCTACCGCCGCGCCGCCGAGGCCGTGGAATCAAGCACCGTCCAACTCAGCGAAATTGCCAACGACACGAAGAAGCTGCTGGAAATCCCCGGCATCGGCAAGGGGATGGCCGCGAATATCCAGGAGATGGAGAAGACCGGCACGCTGCCGCTGCGCGAAGAGCTACTGGCAAAGTACAGGGTGTCGATGCTCGACCTCCTGAGGCTTCCTGGAATGGGGCCCAAGTCGGTCGCGCTTTTCTGGGAAGCGCTGCAGGTCGCTTCTATTCCCGACCTTGAGGCGGCCATCGCCGCAGGCAAGCTGGAGACGCTGCCGCGCATGGGCGCAAAACAAATCGAGAAGCTGAAAAAAGGCATTGAGGAACAAAAGAAGAACAGCGGACGCTTCCTGATTGATGAAGCCGAGCTTGCCGCCGAAAAACTCATCGATTATCTACGAAAATTTGATGGCATCGAAACCATTACGCCTGCGGGTTCACTGCGGCGTGGGCGCGAGACCGTCGGCGACCTCGACATTCTCGCTACCGGTCCCGCGTGCGCCAAAGACAAAGTGCAACCGGCTGTCGAATACACAGCCTCTTACCCTCCCATTGCCGACCTCATCGCAAAGGGCGAGAACAAGGTCAGCTTTCGTCTGCGCAGCGGCCTGCAGGTTGATGTACGCCTCTTACCCGAAGCCTCCTACGGCGCCGCACTGCAATACTTCTCCGGCTCGAAGATGCATAACGTCACCGTTCGCCAGCGCGCGCTCAAACTCGGCTACACGCTCAACGAATACGCGCTCGCCCGCCTGGAAGACGGTTCGGTTGTGGCCGGAGCAACGGAACAGGAAATCTACGCCGCGCTGGGTCTCAACTGGATTCCGCCTGAGCTGCGCGAAAACAACGGCGAGATCGAGGCCGCCGAGCAGCACCGCCTGCCTACATTGATCGAGCAGCGCGACATTCGCGGCGACGTGCACATGCACACTGACGCCACCGACGGGAAGAACACGATCCGCGAAATGGCCGAGGCTGCGGCGTCACGCGGCTACGAGTACATCGCCATCACCGACCACTCAAAGAACCTGGCCATGACTTTCGGCCTCGATGACGAACGCGCTCTTGAGCACATCAAGCACATTCGCGAAGTGAATGACGAGATGGAAGGCCGCATTCGCATCTTCACCGGCATCGAAGTGGACATTCTCCATGACGGCCAGCTTGATCTTTCCGACGAAGTTCTCGCGCGGACGGACGTCGTCATTGCCAGCGTGCATTCACTCTTCAATCAGCCTGAGGAGCAGATGACTGAGCGCGTCCTGCGCGCCATCGAGAACCCGAACACGCGCATTCTCGGCCATCCCACGGGACGACTGCTGCTGCGCCGTGAGGGCTTCAAGATTAATCTGCAGCAGATTCTCCGCCGCGCGGCAGAATTAGGCGTTGCTGTTGAGCACAATGCCTATCCCGACCGACTCGACCTTTGCGACCGCGATCTCCGCATGGCAAAAGAGCTGGGCTGCAAAATCTCTATCAATACCGATTCGCATCACACCAGCCACATGGAAAAGATGAGCTATGGCGTACGCCAACTGCGACGCGCCTGGCTCGCCAAACAGGATGTACTGAATACTTTGCCAGCGAATGAGTTTCTAGCGGCATTGCGCCCGCGAGTTGGTTGAAACCAGACGTCAAATATGTTTCAGGTGCTCGATCAGCCGATTTCTTACCAGCCTTATGTGTTCGCGCATGGCGGCCTGCGCTGCCCTGGTGTTGTTTGCGCGAAGCGCGTCGAGGATGGCCCTGTGCGCGGCGGGCGCCGTTGTTGAGGAGAGGCGGTAGGTCTTACATCGGAAGAGCCAAATCTGGTTCTGTATATTGGCGAGAACACGACAGAGTTCCCGGTTGCCGCTGGCACTGGCGATGGCGCCATGAAAGCGCGTGTCTTCTTCGATGTGCCGCAGCTTGTCCCCCGCCTTTAGCCATTTTTTCGTGTGAATGATGCTGCCCTCAAGCCAGGCGATTAACTCGGGGGTTACTTTTGCCGCAGTCACGGCGTGCACTTCCAGCGCTTCACGAACGTCGTAAAGATCCTGCACTTCTTTAATGGTGAAGCGTCTAAGATAAGCGCCTCGCCGGGGCTCGATGCGAATGAGTCCCTCGCCTTGCAGGGTGTTGAGCGCTTCGCGCACAGGCGATTTGCTTATCCCAAGCTGCCCGGAGAAGAAATCCTCGGTCAAACGCGAACCTTCGTCGAGTTCACCCTCAAGGATGTATCGCTTGATGCTCGCATACGCAAGTGTAGTGAGATTTTGCGGCGGCGCCAGTTTTTCTATGACAGACATTCGGAGTTCGATATTCCCGGATTTTTCTTTGTTTTAAATGCCGCGTTCCTGCAGATCTCATGTCTGAAATGCAATGAGAATTGGCATAATTTACCTCAGTCAATGGCCTTCAGGACAACGGCGTTTCTGTTTCGTGCTTAATTCATTGATTCCCCAAAAGTGTTCCAACCGAATCATTGCCAACAACAACTGCTACGAACGGCTGTCAAACGCGGTTCCGATCATACATGACAGGCGAGGTTTCGCATCCACCATCCTCTAGCGAATCTGCTGCAATCCAGTTGTTTTGTAACTAAAACTAGACAAATTTTTTGGCACGAGGTTCTTTGATATCTGATATATTACAGCCCAACGACAATCACTTTGCCAGCACTTTTATGGTTCGCAGTTTGAAATTGTGTTGAGCAATGTAGTCTCTGTAGCCGCTGTTAAAGATAGAAAACAGTTGTCGAGGAGGTTTCATTGAAGCGCTTTCTTCAGGCCATGTTCGTCGCAACTCTCATGATTTCGGGCGTCCGCGTTGCACGCGCCCAATCCACAGCTACTGTTTCCGGCACAGTCACCGATCCTTCTGGCGCACTTGTTCCGAATGCGCAGATCACTCTGCGTGGCAATGCCACCGGCATCACCAGAATTGTTTCTTCCGACAAAGACGGCAACTACACGATCCCGTCTATCGACCCCGGCGACTACAGCATCGAGGCTTCAGCCGCCGGATTCAGCCGTTATGTCATCAAAAGCATCGTTCTTGAGGTCGACCAGAAATCGACGATCAACATTCAGCTTGCGATTGCCGCCGCCGGTGAGGTAGTGCAAGTGCAGAGCACCGCCCCCGTCATCGATTCGCAGACAGCAACAGTCGGCCAGGTGATCGACAAGGTGACCGTGCAACAGATTCCGCTCAATGGACGGCACTTTCTCGACCTGACGCAGCTTGTGCCCGGCTCTGTGGTGCCGCCGGTCACGGGCAATCTTACATCCGCCAGCCGCGGACTGGGATCGAACTCGTACATTACGGCCGGCAGCCGTGAAGATTCCGCGAACTTCATGATCAATGGAATCAATCTCAACGACATGTCGCAGAACCAGATCACGTTTCAGCCGTCGATCAACACGACGGCGGAGTTTAAGATTTCGAACTCGACTTACAGCGCTGAATATGGACGGAGTTCCGGTTCGATTGTGAACGTGGCCACGCGTTCCGGTACGAACGGCTTCCACGGTGAAGCATTCGACTACATTCGCAACAACTACTTTGACGCGCGCAATTACTTCAACCGCAAGCCGAACCCGATGAATACGCTGCGGCGCAACAACTTCGGCGGAGCATTCAGCGGGCCCATCTGGAAAGACCGCACGTTTTTCTTCCTGAGCTATGAAGGACTGCGCCAGTCGCAGGACATCCTGCTGCGCAGCAACGTGCTGACGCCGGCACAGCGCACAGCATTTTCAAACAGCCCTGCGGGACCGGCCTATGCCGGCCTGCTCACCTTTATTCCGCCGGGAAATAACAGCAACGGCAGTGTGTTCGCTGGATCCTCTCCGGGACCGGTGAAGGTCGATCAGTTCAGCGGTGATCTTTCTCACAAGATTTCAGACGCGGACAGCCTTCACCTGTACTATGCCTGGCAGCAGGACGCCCGCACGGAGCCGAACCTGCAGGGCAATACGATTCCTGGATTCGGCGACCATCGCACGGCCCATCGCCAGATTGGCACCATCAATGAAGTACATGTGTTCTCATCGAACACAGTCAACGAGGCGCGTTTCGGGTTCAACCGCATTGCCATCTCATTTTCGCCGAACACTCCAGTCGATGCTGCGAGCTACGGAATACAGAATGGCGTCGTCAACCCCATCGGACTGCCCCAGATTACCGTCTCCGACATAGGACTTAATTTTGGCGGCCCATCCGGATTTCCCCAGGGGCGTTTTGATACGACGCTGGCCTTCTCCGACACGCTGACCAAGATCGTTGGCAATCACACCTTCAAAACGGGAGGCGATTTCCGCCGCTTTATCGGCAGCAGCTTCGCCCAGACACCCGGCACTCTGACCTTTACCACTACGAACAACTTTATTGCCGGTCAGGCAAACTCCTTTACCGTCACCCCGACCAACGTCACGAGCCGTGTCTTCATCTCCTCTGTCGACGCCTTTGTTTCCGACAACTGGAAGCTCACGCCCCGTCTGATTGCCGAGATCGGTTTCCGCTTTGAGTGGAACGGAACGCCTGCGGAAGGCGGTCAACGCTTCGTCAATTTCCTTGCCGACTCAAGCACGTTGCAGCATGTCGATCAGCCCTATAACCAGAACTACAACTATGAGCCGCGTGTCGGCTTCATATGGGACGCGTTCGGCAACAGCAAAACAGTCCTGCGCGCCGGCTTTGGACTGCTTGCCGACCAGCCCACTTCCAATGCAGTCACCGGACTGGCCAGCAATCCTCCGAATGCCAATCCTGTAAGCCTGACCGCGGCGGGCGCTGGTCTCCCTGTGGGAACGCTTTATAGCAGCGCATCGGCGACAGGTCTCGCGCCAGCGGCGGTGAACCCGTTGTACAGCAATGGCTATTCCGAGTCCTACAATCTGAACCTGCAGCAGGACATCGGCTGGGGCACTGTGATGGAGATGGGGTATATCGGCTCCGTGGGCCGTCACCTGCGCATTCAGCGGAACCTCAACCAATTTATCTATCCCAACGGCAAGCAGTCGCGTCCCTTCCCCACCGTATCGACGGCAAGCGGAATCAAGCCTGGTTCGGCCCTCGGCAACATCGCTTATCAGGATTCCGATTCGTATTCCGACTACAACGCGCTCTGGTTTACGGTGCGGAAAGCGTTGTCGCACGGAATCCAGGTGAACTCGACCTATACCTGGTCCAAGTCGATGGATGTGAACTCACTTGGATCCCAGGGAACGTACGGTCTGCAGAACAATTTCGATCCGCATGGAAACTATGGTTTGTCCGATTTCGATGTGCGCAATCACTTCGTCTTCAGCGGGACGTGGGAGCTTCCATTCCGGGGCAATCGTTTAAAGGAAGGCTGGCTGCTTGCCAACATCACCCAGTTGCAAGGCGGCAATCCTCTGAACGTCACCACCACCTCAACTTACAACGGCGTCACGAACACAATCCGTCCAACTGTGATTGGGCCATTCTCGACCAGTCGGAGCGCGGTCCTTGCTTCGGGCAATGTTCCGTACATCCATGGTTCAGCATGCACCACAATCATTGCTGGATGCTCCTTCTATGCGCAGCCGGCGGGCTTCGGGAACCTGGCGCGCAATGGTCTTACCGGACCCGGTTTCGCGGATACCGACCTTTCGCTTCAGAAAACCACCAGACTTCTCGAGTCTGTCTCGCTCGTCCTGCGCGTGGATTCCTTCGATCTTCTCAACCATGTAAATTTCGGCAATCCGAACCTGTCAGCGACAGGCGCAAGCACGAGCACATTCGGTCAGATCACAGCAACCAGAAACATTGTTGGCGATGCCGGCTCTTCGCGGCAGCTACAGTTCGCGGGCAAGATAGTTTTCTGAACTGGACGATTATTGACTTAAAAGGCCCGGCGGTTTGAAACTGCTGGGTCAAATCTTTTTGAGAAGACGATGAGATTGTCGCGCTACCTTAGGCGCTAAAATCCGTTTTTGGTATTGCTGCGATCTCATAAAGAATTGTCATTCCGACCGAAGTCATTGCGCAGCAATGACGTAGTGGAGGGACCCTGCAGTTTTCTTCAACTGAACTATCCCTACATCTGCTCTAACTGCTAATTCAAGCCGTGGTCTAACCACTATGGCTTTACTAACTGTCCGGCAGGCTATTTTGCCGCTTCAGACGCAAGAAGTGACCCGGCCCCATCTTACCTGTAACTTAGCTCCGTTTCGGCGCCATCTAAGCATCCATGCCAAATCATGGATATGACCGTTATATGAGGCCCGATCATTGCTGATAGAACGATTGAGCAGGACCCGGCGTTCTTCTGGATCTCATCTTGTGGGGCCGGACTCCCGCCGCTGCTTCTTTGTCTGTCCCGCCAGGCGCCGAAAAACGCCGCAGATTTCTATTGACAGTCCTGCGCCTTCTTCACAACACTATTCTCGCCCTTAAGTGGTCGGACCTCATATCGTTTTTTCACGGCCACCATATTGTACGGGGACAAGGGCACGGAACTATTCGACCAATAAAGCCGCCGAAGCTACATAACAGGGCATCAGAACGCGGCGACAAGTAAATGTACAGATCGATCTTGGAGGCGTAAATGCACATACAGCGCATGACTAGAGTCTCGCCAGGAGGTATACGCGCGGCCTGCATCATGATGGTTGCCACACTCGTTTTCGCCATAACAGGAAACGCCCAAATTGCCGGTGCAGGCAGCATTCAGGGCACAATCGAGGACCAGACCGGGGCAGTTTTTCAAAACGCCGCAGTCACAATCACCGACACTGCTACCGGTGTACAACGCAAGGCTGTAAGCGGCTCTGACGGCCTCTACAGCTTTCCGAATATTCCAGTCGGTGTGTACAACCTGGACGTGGTAGCCCCGGGCTTTCAGCACTATACGCAGGCCCAGATTGTTCTTGAGGTGGGCAGCAGCATCAGCGTCAACGTGAATCTGACCGTCGGCGCTACCAGCCAGAAAGTCGAAGTTCAGGCCAACGGAATCGCGCTGCAGACCGAGGACGCCACCTTCAAGCAGACCATTGACCAGCGCGCTATCACGGAAATGCCGCTTAATGGCCGGCAGATGACCAACCTGATCACCCTTTCGGGCGGATCGACGGCCGCGCCCGGCGGCGACTTTACTGGCAGCAAGTACTCCTATCAGACGATTGCCGTCTCCATCGCCGGAGGCATGGGCAACACAACCATGTGGCGTCTGGACGGTGGCGACAACAACGACTACATGGCCAATGGAAACCTGCCATTTCCCTTCCCTGACGCGGTCGGGCAGTTCAGCGTGGAGTCCGCGGCTTTGAGCGCGCAGAACGGCATGCATACCGGCGGCATGGTCAACGTGGTCACCCGCTCGGGCACCAACCAATATCACGGGTCGGCCTTTGAGTTCATCCGCAACAATTTCATCGACGCTACGAATTTCTTCTCCACCAGCAAGGACACGCTGCATCAAAACCAGTTCGGCGGCACCTTCGGCGGACCGATTCTGAGGGACAAGCTCTTTGCCTTCGCCGGGTACCAGCGGACTGTGGCAAAACAATCGCAAGCTTCAACGCAGGCCACAGTGCCAACCGCTGCCAATCTTGCAGGCGATTGGTCCAACACCGATCCTCCTCCGGGCGCCGCGCTGACGCCGTGCATCACTAAAGCGAGCCAAGAAGTCCAGCTATTGGATCCATTCAGCGGTGCAAAGCTGACGGGAAATAAATATCCGAGTCAGCCGACATATAACGCGCAGTCGCTCGCTCTCGAAAAATATCTCCCCGCGATCAATCCGGCCTTCGACATCAACAACTGCGGGCAGGTTTCCTATGCGATCCCGTCGCAAACTTCTGACAATCAGTTTGTTACCCGCGTGGATTACACCATCAACCCGAAGAACAATCTCTATGCGCGCTACTTCCTCGATGGCTATCAGGCGCCTGCCTTCTTTTTCCCCGACAATATCCTTGTCACCACTCAATCTGGAAACTCGCAGCGGGTGCAGACCTTCACCATAGGCGAGGCGTACACGATCAGCGCCAATACTGTAAATTCCGCCCACCTCAGCATCTCGCGGCGCCGCAATAATCGCGGATACGCGAACAACGACATCAATGCCGCCACACTCGGCGTGAATCTCTATCAGGCCGAGCCAAACGGTCTGCAAATGACCATTAGCAACAAATTCAACATCGGCGGCGGAACGAATTCGGTTTCCCACTTTAATGACAACACTCTGGCCGTGGACGATGACATCACCATGCTGCGCGGCAAGCACCAGTTCGTATTCGGCGGGCAGTGGGTGCAGAACCAGCTCAACATTTCCAACGCATATGAATCGAACGGCACCTTTACGTTTGATGGCCGCTACGGCCTGCATGGGCCGAATGGCGGGACGGCAGGCGGCGAGCCGCTTCTTGACCTGCTTATGGGCGCAATGAGTGCCTTTCAACAGAGCAAGTTTCAGCAGAATGCGCTGCGCGCTCCCATTCCGAGCCTCTATGCTCAGGACACGTATCACGCCACCACGCAACTGACCATTACCGCCGGTTTGCGCTGGAGCCCTGAATACATGCCCATCGATTACTTCAATCGCGGCACGGTCTTTAATATGGACGCATTCCTGGCGAACACGGTCAGCTCGGTGTATCCGAATGCGCCTGCGGGCACGTTCTATTACGGAGACAAGGGTGTTCCCCGTCAGTTCACAAAGAGCTCGCCGTGGCAGTTCTCTCCGAACGTCGGCCTGTCGTTTGATCCTTTCGGCAATGGCAAAACAGTGGTGCGCGCGGGGGTGGCTGTCGGCTATGATCAGGTCAATTTCTTTACCGGGCAGCGCACGCAGCAGAATCCGCCTTTTGCCACCGCCATCAGCCAGACCCAGACCACGACCTCTGGCCCTATAAGCTTCAGCGACCCGTGGTCCGCCGGGCAGATCACAACCAGCCCTTTTCCTCAGCCCAGTGTTCCGACTCCGAGCCAGGCACAGTTTTTCCCTCAATCCCAGTACATTGTGCTGCCCACGCAGTTTCATCCGTCTTACACCGAGCAATGGACAGCCAGTGTCCAGCGTGACATGGGCCGGGGATGGCAGCTTCAGGTGCAGTACATCGGGAGCCATACTGTCCACGCGCCCTCAGGTACGCCTCTCAGCCCAGCTGTCTTTGTGCCCGGAGTATGGGGCGCGAACGGCGCTGGCTGCCCCGGCGTCGTCCTCTCTGGGCCTGCCGGAAAGCCCGCTGGAAAACCGGGGACACCATGCTCGACGACGGCGAACCAGTCGCAGCGCTTTGCTCTGACTGCGGCGAATCCCGCGCAGGGCAACCAATACCTGGGCGGCGGCGGCGGCTCCGTACTGGTAAATTCTTTCGCCATGGCCAATTACAACGGCCTGATTACTAGCGTCCAGCATAGAATGTCGTCCACCTTCAGTCTGCTGGCGAATTACACCTGGTCAAAATGCCTGAATCAGGTGGACGCACAAGGAGACTACGCCGCAACAAACGTCCAGAATCCTTACAACCCGGGACTGGATTATGGCCCGTGCGGGTCGGATTATCGAAATGTCGAAAACATAGTCCTGGTGACCAGAAGCCAGTTTTCCTCTCTTCCCCGCGTTGCGTCGGCTTTCCTCAACAACTGGGAATTCGCGCCGCTAGCGCATATTGTTAGTGGCGCTCCATTCACGGTGACGGCTGGTCAGGACAATTCCTATACGGATATTGGCAATGATCGTCCAAATCTGTTACCCGGAGTTCCCATTTATCTTCACCATGCAATCCGGTCCCTGCCTGGCGCGGCGAATCGCGGATATCTGAACCCGTCCGCCTTCGCACAGGTCTGTCCGACGGGTGCCACACCATTAACATGTTCCGCGTATGGAACGTATGGAAACATCAGCAGAAATTCTTTCCGCGGCCCTACGGCGTATCAGTTTGACGCCCAAATTTCACGCATCTTTCCGATCCATGAAAGACTGAGCGCGACTTTCCGGCTGGAAGCATTCAATGTGTTAAATCATCCGAATTTCAACCTCCCAACCGGCAATACGACGGGAACACTCGGCGGAACAACAGGACAAGCCGGAGTCTTGACCTCGTCAACTTTTGGTCAGGTCTCAACAACGCAAAATCAAGCCAGAATCTTTCAGGGATCAGTAAAGCTCAACTTCTAAATCAGCGCAGTTGGGCTGAAGCCAGAATGCTCCTACTCGTTCAACACGGATAGGAGCGGTAACCAGCGCATCAGGTAACTCGGTTTGACATGCTAGGTGTCCGTATCCTTATATCGATCTAATAACCAATTCACGGAGTGAGTAATGACAGTAGACGGCAGTAACCGCAGAGACTTCCTGAAGATGGGGGGGGCAGCGCTGGCAGGAGCGGCGGTCTCATGGAACGCAAAGAGCTATGCGCGAGTGATTGGAGCCAATGACCGTGTCGGCGTCGGCGTTATTGGCTGCGGCGACCGCATGAAAGGCGCTTTGATTCCCGCCTTCCATCTCAATGCCAAGGACATGAATTTTGAGTTCGTTGCGGTCTCAGATATCTGGAACCGCCAGCGCGAGGAGGGCGCCGCCTATATTCAAAAAGTATGCGGCTGCACTGCTGATCCAGTGCGTAATAACGATGAATTGTATGCCCGCAAAGATGTCGATGCCGTTCTGATCGCGACCGCCGACTTTCAGCATGCGCTCCATGGCGTGGAGGCCGTGAAGGCCGGACGTGACGCCTATGTCGAGAAACCCACGGCGCACACCATGGCTGATGCGAAAGCCTTCCGCAATGCCGTCAAAGAAACAGGCAAGATCGTGCAGGTAGGCACACAGCGCCGCAGCACACCGAGCTATCAGAGGGCAGCCGAATACATCAAGTCTGGTAAATTCGGCTACATCGTCATGGTCGAGATGACCTGGAACGTCAACCAGCCGGGCCGCTGGCGGCGTCCGAACCTGGTACCTCTTTTAAAGGAGCAGGACACAGACTGGAAGCGCTATCTGATGAACCGGCCTTACGAGCCGTTCAATGCTCGAAAGTATCTTGAATTCCGTCTCTTCTGGCCATACTCCTCCGGCATTCCCGACCAGTGGTTGGTCCACCAGATTGATACGGTGCACTGGTTCACGGGATATCCTCATCCGCGCAGCGTTGTTGCGAACGGCGGTATCTACGCGTGGAAGGACGGTCGAAAAAACTGGGACACGATGACTGCGGTCTTTGACTACGGCCCGCTCGATGATCCCTCCAAAGGGTTTCAGGTTCTGTACACCTCGCGGCAGACGAATTCGGCAGGCGGCGTGAAAGAGCTCTACTACTCCGTCGGCGGAATGCTCGACATGGATAAGCAGTGTGTAAGCCCTGAAGGCGGCCTCAAAGCGAAGGCAGCCGCTGAGATGGGTATGAAGGAAGACCTGCTGCCCAGCTTCTCTCTGGGCGAGGCGCAAAAGGCGGAAACATCCGCGAACACCGGCGCCGACCCCATGACCTCAGCCAATGTGCGTAACTGGATGGAGTGTGTCCGCTCGCGCAAGACACCAAATGCCAACATCGATGCGGGTTACAGCCACTCCGTTGCGCTTTGTATGAACGTGGCCGCAATTCAGACGGGCGAGAAAGTCACCTTCGACGACAAAACGGAGCAGGTGCTGGTCGGGGGAAAGCCCTATGCCGGCTAGAAACTCCGTGTTTGTTCTGTGTCTGTTTTTGGCATTCAGTGGAGCCATTCTGGCAAAGCAATCAGAAAAAGGAGTGCAGGTAACACCGAATGAGGCGCAGCGGCGCGTCGACATAACCATCGATGGCCAGCCGTTCACTTCGTATGTATGGCCCACTTCGCTCAAGAAGCCTGTTCTGTTTCCTCTTATCGCTTCGGGCGGAATTGAAGTGACGCGCGGCTATCCGCTCAATCCTCATGCGGGTGAGCGCGTCGACCACCCGCACCATGCCGGAATGTGGTTCAACTACGGCAATGTCAATGGCTTCGATTTCTGGAACAACTCCGATGCCATCAAGCCGGAGAACCGCGGCAAGATGGGTTCCATCTATCAGGAAAAGATTCTTTCAACCAAAAGCGGACGCGACCGGGGAGAGCTCGTCGTCCAGTCAGTGTGGGTTGCCGGATCAGGTGAAAAGCTTCTCGACGACACCACGCGCTACATCTTCTCAACACAAGGGGGCGCGCGCGTCATCGATCAGATCACGACACTGAACGCGCTCGACCACATCGTCTTCAATGACGACAAAGAAGGTCTGCTCGGCATACGCGTAGCAAGCTGGCTTGAATCGCCAACGGAAAAAGGAGGCGTCTTCACCGACGCGAGCGGAAATCCCACCAAAGTCGCCAACGCCGGCTCTCCGGGAGCGAGCGGAATCTATTTGACCAGCGAAGGCAAGCGCGGCGACCAGGCATGGGGAACACACGGACGCTGGTGTACGCTGACCGGCTCCAAAGACGATAAGACTGTCACCATCGCCATCATCGACAATCCTGATAATCCCGGCTATCCAACCTACTGGCATGCGCGCGGCTACGGGCTGTTCGCCGCAAATCCTCTGGGCCGAAAGATTTTCGATCCAACCCAGACAACTTTCGACTACAGCATCGACAAAGGCCAAAGCGTGACATTCCGGTATCGGGTAATTCTGTATCCGCGTACCGTAACACCCGACGAAATTAACCGCGAGGCCGACAGTTTCGCAACAGCCTATCATTAGGCAATGCCAGGTTTCTTTACGGGACCACGCTTAGTCATCCTGCTAATTGCTTGCTCCGGAGTAGCCCCGTTACTTAACGCCCAGAATCGCAAGGAATTAGCAACCAGCGACACTCATTTAGAAGTGACAGCCGGACCGACCGCGCCGCAAGTGTCTTCGGTCAGAGGACGTGACGGGGCCGTATGGAATAACGGAACACCGGAACACCTGCCAGCCTATGTGGAGGCAGATGGCGCGCGAATACCCCTTGTATGGCGCTTTCAACAAGCGACGGGCGGGACAGAACCGATTCGTGTCACTTTTGTCTACGAAACCAGCGAGCCGCATCTTCGGCTCACATGGGAGTGGGATGCGCGGGCCGCATTCGGTCCTCTGGAGCACCACGTCACGATTGAGAATTTGAGCAGCCGCGAACTATGGCTGCCTATCATCGCCAGTCTCCAGATGGATTGGAAGGTCGCCTCTTCGATTCCACTTCAACATCTCTTCATTGAGAAAGGCGCCGGCTCTCCTTCTCCTGTAGGCACGCATCGAGTAAATGTTGCGCCGGGATACCGCTGGACAGGCTGGTCCAGTACGTATGCGCTGCCGCTCCCTGACGGAGGCCGCGAGATCATTCCGTTTGAAATTATTACCCAGCAGGACGCAGCACAAACCGGCTGGTACGCGGGCATTGAGTTCAGCGGTCGCACGCGAATCACGCTTGACCGGACAGAGTCCGATCTAAGCAGCTTGTTAGGGCTTAATCCAGATCCCGGCCCAGCCGTAACACGCCTTGTTCCAGGCGGAAGCTTTGAAACTCCGACTGTTTTTCTGGGAACTTATGCGGGCGGCCCTGATGGAGTAGGCAATCAGTTGCGTCCCTGGGTGCGAGCAGTTCTCAATTCTCCTGGCACATGGCGCGATCCCAAATATCCGCTCCTCGTGAACAACAGTTGGGGCAGCGGAATGCAGGTAGATGAGGCATTGGCGAAGCAAATGATTGCCAACTCTGCTGCACTGGGACTGGAGATGTTTCATCTCGACGCGGGCTGGTTCCGCGGCGTTGGTGACTGGTATCCCGATCCAAAGAAGTTTCCGCATGGGCTGGCAGTGCTTGCCGATGATGCTCACAGCCATGGACTGCGCTTCGGCTTATGGGTGGATTGGACCCAGGCTGCGCTCGATACTGAACCCGGCGCGTTGAACGTGCGCGATCCGAAAGTGCGCGACTGGCTGGTGGCCGACGTTCCTCCGGGATGGAAACCGGAAGAGTTTAAGGGACAGACTATCGACATCGGTGTTCCCGCAGCGCGTGACTATGCCGGTCGCGAGGTAAAGCGGATCGTTGAGGATTACCACCTCGACATGCTGGAACATGATGGTTATCTCGTGCCACAAGGCTGCACTCGGGACGACCACCCTCACGCACCTCCGGACCGCTCACACATGACGGTCACGCATACATACGGCGGCGATTTCGTATTCAGTTCCAACTCAACTGATGTCAGCTACCACGCCGTGCGATCTTACTATGCAATCTACGAGCAGTTGCGCCGCGAGCACCCGGGACTGTTGCTGGAAATCTGCAACGATGGTGGACGCATGGTTGATTTTGGCAGCGCTGCTCACGGCGATTATTTCTCAATCACCGACACGTATGATCCTTTGTCAAACCGCCGCGCCTTCTATGACACGAGCTTTGCTCTGCCGCCGGCAATGCTTGAAAGCTATATCGAAAAATGGCCTACGCCCAATCTGGCAAACTTCCTGTACATGCTGCGCAGCGGCATGATGGGATGGACCACGATCATGCAGGACACCAATGCGTGGACTGCGGAACAACAATCCACTGCACGCCAGGCATTTCAACTCTATAAGAGCAGCTTGCGTCCGTTGATTCGCGATGCGGAACTGTTTCATATATCCGACCGGCCAGATGGCATTCACTGGGACGGGATGGAGTACTGGGACCCAGCGCGAAAGAAAGGCGTCGTCTTTGCCTTCCATGGCACAGACCCAAGTGAACCCGAACATCGCTTTCGCGTGGAAGGGCTTCAGCCGCAGAAACAGTACAGCTTACATTTTCAGGATGGCAGCTCAACCGACAGCGTTTTAGGCGGTCAGGAGCTTATGAGCATAGGGCTGTCGGTGCATCTGCCACTGCCGCAAAGCTCTGAGCTGATCTTTATTGAAGAGAGATAACCCCCAACATGAAATGAGACGGTTCCCCCGAAGTGTAGGGTGAACATAAAAATCCGTGGGAGCTTTCGCCCCCACGGCAGGAGTACCGCATCGTTCAAAGCAGGGAGGGTTAGAAGTCGACGTTGAAGCGCAATTCAATGGCGCGTGGTGAGCTCTGTTCGGTGCCCGTGCCAAAGCTGTTGCTCTGAATGTTTCCGTTGTAATACCACCCTAAGATGCCGCCATTGCCAAAGAAAGGATGGTTCCACGCATTCAGGAACTCGCCCTGGAACCTGACGCGGATGTCCTCGGTAATGGGAAAGTTCTTTGTGATCGACACATCATCCGCGAACGTGTGCGGCTGATAGAGATACTGAATGCGGCCAATCGTTCCCGGCGTCGTGTTCGGCGCAATGTATGCAGGATTGGCCCCGCCCGTTGGACTCGCCAGATATTTTGAATCCACGAGATCAACGAACGTAGCCGTGCTGCCTCCATTCTGATCCGGAGTAAGATGATGCGTGCCGATGGAACTCTGTAACTGCGATGACGTGACGCCGTTCAACACGATGCCGCCGTCGCCGTAGTCGTTGAAGGTGCTATAGCCGCCGATCAACCGCCACGGCGCTCCGCTCTGGAAGGTGAGGATCGTTCCCGCCGTCCAGTTGCCCAGCACTTTACTCATGAAGTTCCCCGAGTTCAGGAACTGCTTGCCTGTGCCGAACGGCAAATCGTAGGTTCCGCTCAGGTGAAGCACATTATGCAGATCGAAGATCGAGGGTCCATAGCTTTTCGCCAGATCGCGGAGCGTATATGCGGCGAAGTTGCTCTGCCAGTCATTAGTAGTGGCTACTCCAAGCGAGTGGCTCCAGGTATAGTTGGCGTCAAACTGCAGTCCAGCCCATGCGTTCTGGCGGAAGTCGATCTGCAGCGCGTTGTAGTTGGAGTACCCGGCCGCCGTCAAATAGCCGGTGGTTGATCCTGCGGCAAATGGGTTGGCCTGGAAGAAGTTGATGGGATAGCCAGCGCCCCCGCCCGTATATCCAGCATTGTTCACGCACGGAGCAAAGCTCGAACCTACAAGATTGCAGAAGTACGGAACTGTGCCATTGACGCCCGCCAGGACATTGGCCATGGCTCCGGCCTGCCCGGTCTGCAGATAGGTGATGAACTGGCTGTTTGCGTAGTCTTGCAGCGGCGCACCCGGCCCTCCTGAAGATTCGCCCGCAAACGCCGCATCAAAAATCGGCAACGGTTTTTGCCCGGCAATGCCGTTATCTGCGAAGGACGTTCCGCCATTGAGTTGAAGGTTCGTCTGCGCGTTCTTGAATTCGTTCAGGAAGCCGTTCTCAAAGATGTTGACTTCGTTCGGATTTAGATTGATCCACTGGTGAATGGTGCGGTTGCCGTTATAGCGAATCTCGATAGCGCGGGAATTCCCGATCTGACGCTGGATGCCGAAATTCCACGCCTCACTGTATGGCTGATTGATCTTGGGATTGATGCCGTTCGTTCCAACGGAATTCTGGAAGGTGAAGTCCGCCAGGGATTCTGATTTCTGATAAGTTGCCGGCGCCAGACCGTAGGGAGGCAGACTGTCTCCCAGCGAAAGGCTGCCGGGTGCATATGTGCCGGACGCCCCGGTGTTGTTCGCATTCAGGAAGAAGCTCTGGTAGAAGAAGGCTGCATAGTCCGAGGCAGCATCCCAGAAATACTGGTACGGCTCGGTGAAGCGGCGCAGGTTGAAGCCGCCGCGAATGACGGTCTTGCCGTCACCGAAAAGCTTGCCTAGCGCGCCTTCACCTATCTTCGGGTTCCAGGCGAATCCTATTGCGGGTTGCGGAGATACATTCCATGGGTTGTAGGCGTGTGGCTGCGTCGTAATCTGCGGGTCCATGTCTCCCTGCAGCGAGCCGGGATTGAAGAGATTGCCGACTCCTGAAGGCCCGAAGATGCCGCTGGGTGAAACCGAGTGATAAGCGCCGGTCAAATCATGATTGTCACCGGTAAAGTCCCAGCGCAGGCCGTAATTGAGGGTGAAGGTCGGTCTTACACGCCACGAATCCTCAAAGAACAACCCCCAGGCTTTGGAGAGCTCGTCGAGGTTGTATGCGCCAATTCCATTGAAGTAGGAGCCGGTCTTGGGGTTGTAGGCAAAAGTGCCATTGACATTGGATATTCTTCCCGTAAGCACGGCGTAGAGTTGTCCAGCCTCACCCTGCGTCCTGGTGTTAGAGCCGGGCAGTGTGGAAGCGTTGAAGGCCTGCAATGCGGGATCGCCTGTGGCAAGTCCGAGATTGTAAGTGGGGAAGCCCAGCGGGCCGTTCCAGTAATGGTCCTGCTCGCGGTACCAGGAGAAGCCGAAATCAAATGTGTGCGGTCCATGCTGCCAGGTGATCGAGTCCGATGCGTTGAACACCGGGTAGTAGGGGCCAATCGGTGTGTTGTAGCACTGGCCCGACATGCCGTTGCCGAAACAGGTGGAACTGTTAGCGCCATAATTGTTGAAGTTCCAGGAAACGCTTGGCTCCGTGGCATAAAGGGGCGCCGAGTTGTAGCCGAACTTGGTTGCGTTATAGAGAAAACCCGCCTTGAACTGGTTAATCAGTGCCGGCGAAAAGATATAGTTCAGCCCGTAGGACGCGATGTAGCTCCGCGTCCAGTTCCCGGCAACCTGGTTGCTGAAGTCCGAACCGGGAAAATTTGGGGGATTGACGGTCGGCTGAGTCTCCTGCGTCATGTTCCACGCCATATACATGCGCAGCTTTTGCGACACGTCGTAATCCACGCGCGCCGTCGGGAAATAGTAGGTGGTTGGCGACGTCACATTCCAGCGGACAGTATTGAAGTTCGGATCAGAACTCGAAGAAACGCTGCCGTGTTGCAGTGAGTTGTTGATGGTCTGGAGCTGTGACGCCACTGCCTGGTTCTCTGAAGTTGGCAGGCTGGGATTGGTCTGCTGCGCAAGCTGGTACACGTTCACCGTGTGGCTTTGCCCGTCGCTTCCGATGTAGGTAAAGTCGCCCGACTGCGCGCCCTGTGTGAATACGTCATTGAAAGCCGTAATGGTAGCCGGCTCCTTGGTAAACGCAAAGCTGCCGAAGAAGAACAGCTTATTGTGGAGAATCGGACCGCCGACGCTGCCTCCAAAGCTGTTCTTGATGAACTTGTTCCTGCGGACGTCCGCGGCATTGTTCGTCCAACTGTTCGCGTTCAGTCCTGAGTTCTGGAAGTCGCCGAAGGCACTGCCGTGATAGCGGTTGGTTCCGCGCTTGGTCACAAAGTTGATCTGCATGCTGGATTGGCCAAAGCCGGAGTTCAGGCCAAGCTGGTCCGTCTGGATCGTCATCTCTTCAATATCTTCAAGCCGGGGAGTAATGGCGGGAGCATCGTTGCCGCCGAACTTCATGCGCGAGGGGCTGCCCATGATGCCGTCGATGTTGCTGCCCTGGTCAATGGAGGGCAAACCGTTATAGGTGCCGCTGTATCCCGCGGTCAGATGCGATAGCGAAGACAGATCGCGGTCGGCCACTGGGAGATCCTGAATTTGTTTCAAGTCCACAACCGTGCCAATGGCGTTCGACGAAGTTTGCAGGACAGGCGTCTCGCTCTCTGAAACCTGGACCGTCTGGCTTGCCTGTCCGATTTTCAGCGAGGCGTTGACGTTCGTGACTTGTCCCGCATGAACAATCACGGATTCAAATGTCTGCTGGGAGAAGCCGCTCTTCGTGACCGTAAGCCGGTAAGCGCCGATGTTCAGATTGACAAACGTATAGCTGCCCCGGTCCTGTGTCACGGCCATGCGGGCGTCATTGGTAGAGAGATCCACCAACTCAAGCTGCGCCGCCTGCACTACGTCTCCGCTCGGATCCTGAACGGTTATGGCGACGCTGCCCTGCGACCCGCTTTGTGCGTAGGCCGCGCCGCTTATCAGCAAACCTGCTGTTGCCGCGCAGACGGCACTCAATAGCCTTCGCCAGGATTTCCTCTGCTTCATAAATGCCTCCTTCAAATGCGTGCGTTGCTTGATCGATCTGTCTTCATTCCCGTTTGGAAGGTCACTTCCATCGGAGCAAGGCGACGGCGAGATCTTCTCAATCGGCATATTTGGCGGGATAACGTATTCTCGAAACCGCGTAAAAATTAGACGACTGAAATTATGTATTCATTTTTGCATTTATTTCAAGACCTAATTTTGTATTTTTAGTTTCATGTCTTGGAAACGGCAGAATCTGGCAGGAAATCGAGATTTGGAGAGATGCTTAAGCCGAATTGCAGACCCTGCGCGAAAACGGCTCTTTTTGCATCAAAAATGCGCTTATTTCTGCACTAACTGGCCCAGAATGGCCAGCATTTCCCGCGCCTTTTGCTTTTCACCAAGCCGCTGGTAAGCATTTGCTAAATGACTGTAAACAGAGGCGTTCCGCGGCTCCAGACGGCGCCCAACCTCGAGATGAGTCACGGCGTCGTTCAGCTTGCCAACCATGAGATATAAATTCCCCAGCGCAATCTGCGCAGTTGAATAATCAGGCCGCTCGGCTACGGCCGCTTCCAGCGATTTCCTCGCTTCAGCAAATTCAGGTTGGCCGGGAACCGCGCCTGCATGGAGCAGCACAGTCCCCAGCAGCGACAGCAGAACATAGTCGCCGTGCCCTGACGCAATGCCCGCGCGCGCGAAACGCTCGGCATCGGCAAACCTGTCCTCGTAAAGCGCTTCCTGCACCATCGCAAGATAGGCGACATCGCTCTCGGGCTGGAGTTTCGCCGCCTGATCAAATTCAGGCTTGGCTTCTTCATAGCGGTCCATCTGGGCGAGAAACATGGCGCGTTCGTAATGGAGCCGGGACGACTGAGGAAGCTCAGTCAGCCCAAGATTGACGACCTGCAGGCCGAGATCATATTCCTTGTAGTCCGTGCACGCATCCGCGACGTGGGCGTAGAGCTTTTCGTCTTTCGGCGTCTGCGCCGCCGCTGCTCGCAGCGCATCGAGAGCGGCGCGCGGATTTTTTTCCCCAACATATGCCTGCGCTAAAAGATTGTTCATGGCGGCAGTGTTGTGGCCGCTCGCGCGAAGACCGTTCAACACAGAGACGGCTGCATCAAGCTGGCCCGTTCCCACATAGCACAGCGCCAGATTGAACTCCGCCGCATATTCGTCTTTTACATGCCCGGCTGCGGCCTTCAGATGCGGAATGGCTTGCTCCAGCTTACCGGCACGGGAAAGATCAATGCCTGCGCGCAGCTCTGACTCAGGATCCGTGATTGTTTGCTGGGTGGGAGAAGCGGTAGTAGAAAGCTGTGCTATCAACAGGCTTGAGTGCGGCACGATAGCAGTCACAAGAGCGCATAGAATAAGAGAAAAATCTTTGCCGCAAGCGCGCCCGAAGGACATTCTTACCAGCTTCCGCGTTCTCCAAAGAGCTCGATGACATGGGCCAGCCGTTCTGAGCCGTTCTTCCAGTTCGTTTGCAGTCCGCGCTCAGTCCGGTCCGCGTCGCCCTCATCGATGGCACTGATGATCTCGTCGTGCTCGGCCACTGAAAGATGGAGATCATTGATGATCGAGCTGGCATACAGCCGCCAGTATCTCTCCGTTTGCGGTTCGATGGCCTTGTGCAGCGCAAGCAAACGCGGACCTGCGCCAGCTTCAACAATCGCCCGATGAAAATTGCGATCCAGGTCAAATATCCCGGCAGCGCGCGCCGGTTTTGTCGCAACAATGTTGCGCAGCTGCTCATTGAACAATCTCAATTGTCCGACGATCTGCATCCGCTTGACTTCAGGAAGGGCAACCGTCTGCCGCCCGGCGAGACCTTCCACATGCCCGATGATCGAATACAATTCGCTCGCGTCCTCTTTCGTGAGGGGAGCAACGACCATACGGGATTTGCTGACGTTCTTATGCTCGATGACATAGCCTTCGCGCTGCAGCCAGTGAATGGCGCTGCGCACAGGCGTGCGGCTCATCCCAAGATGGTCAGCCAGATCGGCCTCGACAATCCATGCGCCAGGAGAAAGCTTTCCGTGGACGATCAGCTCGCGGATCTCCTGGAAAGCCGTTCGGAGGCTGTTGCCATGCTCAACGTTTTGCCGCGAAGACGAGCGCTTTTTCTTGACGGAGACACTTACCATTGTTTCAGCATACCCAACACGAGTTACATTTGAACATCGTGCAGTCTGGAAGCTCCAGGGCCTGCAAAATAAGAATGATAGCAGTGTATCGTGTGGTATAAACGGAAGAGTATTCAAAATTGTAGACAATAATGTGGCGGAAGCTTTGTGACTTCTCCTGACATCAAGGTCGTCGATTCTCATACGGCTGGCGAGCCCACCCGGGTTGTGCTCGAAGGAGGTCCCGGTCTGGGCAGCGGGCCGTTGGCCGAACGCCGCAATTGCTTCGCGCAGCATCATGACCATTTTCGCTCCGCCATTATCAACGAACCTCGCGGCTCCGATGTCCTGGTCGGCGCTCTTCTTTGCCCGCCCGTAGACCAAGCCTGTATTGCCGGGGTCATCTTCTTTAATAATGTCGGCTATCTGGGAATGTGTGGCCACGGGATGATTGGACTGGTCACGACGCTCGCCTATCTCGGTCGGATCACTGCGGGCGAGCATAAGATTGAGACTCCCGTGGGGGTCGTTAAGGCCATTCTGCACTCTTCCGGAAAAGTCACGATAGAGAATGTTCCCAGCTACCGGGCCCGGTCGGCTATTTCAGTAAATGTTTCCGGTTTTGGCGAGGTCAAGGGTGATGTCGCATGGGGCGGCAATTGGTTCTATCTGGTAGATAAGCACCCTTTCCAGGAATTATCGCTGAAAAATGTGGAGGTTCTCACGGAATTCACCTGGGCCATGCGTACCGCTTTGAACGTGAACGGAATCTCGGGCAGCGACGGCAAAGAGATTGACCACATTGAACTGTTCTCTCCCTCTCAGACGCCGGGAGCGGACAGCAGAAATTTCGTGCTCTGCCCAGGGAAAGCGTATGACCGCTCTCCCTGCGGAACTGGAACGAGCGCGAAGATGGCCTGTCTTTATGCCGACAACAAGCTGGCGCCGGGCCAGATATGGGTGCAGGAAGGCATACTGGGCACGATCTTTGAAGGCCAGATTCAGCTTCACGATGATCTCGTCATTCCGAGTATTACGGGATCCGCTTATGTGACCTCCGAAAGCCGGCTGCTCTTTTCGCCCGAAGACCCGTTTCTTCATGGGATACGCCTGTGAGTTCAACCTATGACGTTGTCGTGATCGGCGCAGGAATTGTCGGGACGGCATGTGCGCTTGAGTGCGCTAACAGGGGATTGAAGACAGCAGTCGTTGAACGCGACATAATCGGCGGTGGCGCGACGGCCGCCGGGATGGGCCACATCGTTGTCATGGATGACTCGCCCGCCCAATTTGCACTGACGCGATACTCGCAAATGTTATGGGCAGAATTGTCAGAGGTTTTGCCTGCCGAAGTTGAATACGATGCCTGCGGCACACTGTGGATCGCGCGGGATGACGAGGAGATGGTTTTGGTCAGGCGAAAACGCGCATCCTATCTGGCTGTCGGTGTGCGTGCGGAGATTCTGGACGCAAAAGCACTGGCCGAGGCTGAGCCTAATCTTGTCCAGCCACTGGCAGGCGCTTTACTCGTTCCTTCTGACGCGGTTCTCTATCCTCCATGCGCCGCCGGATATCTGATGCGCGAAGCAATGAACTGGGAAGTAGCTTTTTACTCTGGTCGAACGGTAACGCAGGCGGGCACGGGCCGCGTAGCGCTGGATGATGGCACAGAACTCCACGCCGGACACATAGTGAATGCCTGCGGAGCGGACTCACCGGATTTGGGAGGCGACCTTCCTATCAGAAAACGTAAGGGTCACCTGGTGATTACGGAGCGCTATCCCGGATTTATTCACCACCAGATGGTCGAGCTCGGTTATCTGAAGAGCGCTCATTCGACGCAGGCGGACTCGGTTGCCTTTAACGTGCAGCCACGAAAAACTGGACAGGTTCTCATTGGGTCATCGCGGCAATTTGATGTCGAAGATTCCGGCGTAAATCATGGTCTTCTTGAAGACATGGTCGAGCGGGCCGTCTCATATCTTCCCGGACTGTCTTCGCTCTCGGCCATTCGAGTTTGGTCTGGATTTCGCGCAGCGACCCCCGATAAGCTTCCTTTGATAGGGCCATCATCGCACGATCCCACTGTTTTTCTGGCGACCGGACATGAAGGGTTGGGCATCACCACATCGCTCGCCACTGCCCGGCTGCTCGCCGACGAGTTGATGGGATGTGATTCACAGATTCCTATCGAGCCGTATCTCCCGGAACGTTTCGCGAAGAGTTATCAATATGCCTGAGCGGACTTCCACAGTTTCGATCACTCTGAATGGAGATGAGATTCAGGTTCCGGATGGCGCTATCGTCGCCGCTGTCATCCTCAACGCGCAAGCGTATCCGCACTCGCTGGTCACGGGCGAGCCGCGCGCGCCGTTATGTGGCATGGGCATCTGCTTTGAATGCCGCGCGACGGTGAATGGAAGACCTTATCAGCGGACTTGCCAGATCGTGTGTGAAGACGGCATGGATGTGCGAACGCAATGAGCTTCAGTTACGACACTCTTGTTGTTGGCTCAGGGCCATCCGGGATCGCGGCGGCAATCGCGGCTGCGCGTGGGAAAAAGGCCGTTGGTCTGGTCGATGACAATCCAGCGCCGGGCGGCCAGATATGGAGACGAGATTTGTCCCGACCCCGTCATCCGGATGCCGAAAAACAGCTTGCTCAACTCAACTTTACGTCGGTCGATCGCCTGCAGGGCTGCCGTGTCTTTGACCATCCTGCCAATGGCGTACTGCACGCAGAATGCGATGGCGTAGCCATTACGCTCCGTTATAAAAAGCTGATCCTGGCAACGGGAGCGCGGGAGCGCTTTCTTCCTTTCCCCGGATGGACGCTACCCAATGTAATGGGCGCGGGCGCTCTCGATGCGCTGGTGAGAGGCGGACTGCCCATCGCCGGCAAAACGGTGGTCGTAGCCGGGACTGGCCCGCTTCTTCTTGCGGTTGCGGCGCATCTGGCGGAACACGGCGCGCGCATCGCGGCCGTCTGCGAACAAGCTACAAAGGGCCAAATTCTTCCGTTCCTCACAGCGCTGCTGGGAGAGCCAGCCAAGGTCAAGCAGGTACTGGGTTATCGCGTGAAAATACGCGGTGCCAATTTTCACACAGGCTGCTGGCCTGTCGCCGCGCGCGGCGGAGGGCAGATCGAAGCAGTCATTGTCAGCAACGGACGCCGCCAATGGGAGATTGCATGCGACTATCTCGCCTGCGGCTTCCACCTGATACCAAATGTTGAATTGCCTGTGTTAGTCGGATGCCGGTTGCAGGATGGCTTTGTTGCCGTTGATGATTTGCAGAGGACCTCAGTCGAAAATGTCTTTTGTGCAGGCGAACCTACCGGAATTGGAGGCGTTGACAAGGCGTTGATCGAAGGCGAGATTGCCGGACTCGCATGTGCGGGCGCTCTCGATGAAGCCAGACATCTCGCCCGTCACATGAAAAGTAGGCGGCGTTTTGCGCGCGCCATGCAGAAGGCTTTCGCTCTGCGTACTGAGCTTAAAGCGCTCGCGTCTGAAGACACCATCATATGCCGCTGCGAAGACGTGCCTTTCGGCAGGTTGCACAGTTGCACGTCATGGCGTGAAGCAAAACTGCATACCCGCTGCGGCATGGGCCCTTGCCAGGGACGCATCTGCGGCGCGGCCACTGCATTTCTTTTTGGATGGGGCGCGGACTCGGTCCGCCCGCCTGTCTTTCCCGCTCTTCTTTCCAGTCTCGTATCCGCGAGCCAATCTGACGATATTCCCACGGAGGCGCAATGAAGTGGCAAGGTGTAATGCCTGCAATGACAACCTGCTTTGATGAACAGCTTAGGATCGACCACGATTTCATGGCCCGGCACGCCCACTGGATGCTTGACAGCGGCTGCACGGGAATCATCTCGCTCGGTTCGCTTGGAGAAGCGGCCACGCTGTCTCTCGAAGAAAAGAACTCGATCCTGCGAAACATGGTTAAGGCGGCAACGGGGCGCGCGCCTGTGGTTGCGGCCATCTCCGCACTCTCGACCGCTGAGGCGGTTACGGCCGCCAAATCTGCCGAGGATGCGGGTTGTTCCGGGTTAATGGTCTTGCCGCCCTATGTCTATCGCGGCGACTGGCGTGAGATGAAAGCCCATGTCGAGGCAGTGTTTCGCGCGACGCCTCTGCCTTGCATGCTGTACAACAATCCTGTTTCGTATGGTACGGACTTTCTTCCGGAACAGATCGAAGAGCTTGCAGCGAAGCATGAGAACCTCGCAGCGGTGAAGGAATCCAGCACAGACGTGCGCCGCGTGACCGCCATTCGCGCGCTTGTTGGGGACCGTCTGCGGCTTTTTGTTGGCGTTGACGATGCCATCGTCGAAGGAATTGCAGCAGGCGCGGTGGGCTGGGTGGCTGGTTTGGTTAGCGCTTTTCCTCACGAATCGGTTCTGCTTTTCAACTACGCGATGGAAGGAAAGACGGAAGAGTGCCTGAACCTGTATCGCTGGTTTCTGCCTCTGCTGCGCATGGACACGGTGCCAAAATTCATCCAGCTCATCAAACTGGTGCAGCAGTTGACGGGTACTGGCAATGCGCGCGTCCGCCCGCCGCGACTTGAACTCGGTGGCGATGAGCTCAAGTCCGCGAGCAAGATTGTGGAGCAGGCGTTGAAGACGCGTGTAGTGCCTGCGGGCATACCTTTTCCGCAATGAGCATTATTACGCGCTGGCAGTATTTTTCAGATAGACGGAATAGCGCTCATCCATGATTTGATACAGCGGGACGAGGGTATGCACGATGCCCTCTCCCTTGGCGTGAAAGATGAGCGGATATTCGCGGGTCGCTTCCGCGCGTTCCAGCCATGTTCCGGAGGTGGCAACTTCCGGCATCGGCATTCTGAATTCGCGTCCGTCCGGCCCTGAATCGCCGTAAATCATCGATGTGGACAATCCGTCGATGCCGAGACGCGCAGCCAGAACAATCGGGCCGTAAAGCGCGGCCTGTACTTGCTTGTTGTCCGGCGCGGGAGAGATATGCAAAGACATTGGCAGGTCGACCTCGATGGTATCGCCGTTTGCCCAGTTCTGGTCCAACACAAGATAGCTCGATGGCGTGGCGCTGACTTGCTGCCTCTGACCATTAATTTTCACCGTCACGCCCTGCGTTGCCCAGTAAGGAACGCGCACCTTCAGCGCCGTCTTCCGTTTGGGAGCACCTTGGATCGTCAGAGTGGTTTTTTCCTCAAGAGGAAATGCTGTTTTCTGAATCAACTGTATGCCCCGCTCTTTCCAGTCGAGTCTGGAAGCAATGAAGAGATTCACATACAGCGAATCTTCATCGTGAAAGTAAATTGAGTCGGTCAGCTTTGAGTATTCTTCCGAGCCTGTGCCGGTGCAGCACCAGAATGCGTCGAACGGAGTTCCGAAAGTTTTGTAAAGCCCTGGAGCCAGCGGGACGTAATACATCAGCATCCCATTGCGGTCCTGCGTTCCCAGCCGCACGTTGAAGAGCATGCGCTCGTAGTAATCCATGATTTTCGCATCGGGTTCCTGGCCGAACAGGTGACGCGACAGCTTCATCATGTTGTAGCTGCAGCAGCATTCTTCCGCCGCGCCGCCAAGCTGCGAAGCAATGGCGTCAGGCTCATGCCAGAACTCTCCATTACTGGTGCCTCCGGTGCAGTAGCTGTGGTGTTCTACAACTTCATTCCAGAAGGTGTGGCTTATCTGGTTATAGCGCTCGTCACCGGTCAACTCGTATCCGCGCACCGCGCCAATCACCTTGGGGATGTTTGTATTTGCATGGTTGCCACCCAGCTTGTCCTCGCCAGCAGCCAAGGGATCGAAGAACTTCTTGTGCTCGAAGCGGTACCCAAGGTCGCGATATTTCGTCTCGCCGGTAATTCCATACAGGTTGAAGGCAGACTCCATCATGCCGCCCTGTTCGACGAGCAGAATCTTCTGCCAGTGCTCTTCGTCGAGCGGTTTTGTCCAGGCAATCGCCCAATCCGCCATGTTGGTCGCCGTATCGAGCGCCTGCTTGTTGCCGCATAGCTGATACATGTCGAGATGGCCGGCCAGGATTTTGTGGTAGGTGTAGAAAGGCGCCCAGACCCTCTGACCATTGCGCAGACGATCATAGAACGTCTCCGGATAAGCGCCGAGATAGCCATTCTTCTGCTGGCACTGGGCCAGCATGACCACAAGCGCATTTGCCTTATCTCGAATCACAGTGTCGCCGGTGCTCGCGTGCATCAGGGCGCACGATGAAAGATAGTGGCCCACATAATGTCCGCGCAGCTCGCAATCCGGGGCTTCCCATCCGCCAAGCGGAGCGGCGTCCGATGGCAGTCCAGCTGTCACGCGGAAATTGTGAGCCAGCCGCTCGTTCGGAAGGGAATAGAGCCAGCTGCGGTTCAGTTCCATCACCTCTGTCCACATTCCCGGCAACAGGCGCACGTCCTGCATCGGGAAAGGCTGGGCTTTCCACTTGATCTTGTCTTCGATGGCAGGCGCAGGCGTTTCCACATTCGCAGACGCGGAATGGTCCAGAATGGCGCGCGCCGGCCGGGTGAGAAGCGCAGTCCCGCCAGCCGCCGCAACGCTTGAAAGAAATCCTCTGCGCGTGAAATTACCGTTGTTCATCGTTAGCCCCTTTTCCATTGTTTCCACTTGCGGTTTCCGGTTTGGTGGTCTCGTTAAAGTTCGGCGGTTCCTGGCCCTGAAGCGTGTGCACAAAGAACTCCAGCAGCCGCCTTCGTCCGTATTCACCACCTGCGCCGTGACCACCACCCGGCACATAGAGCAGATCGAAATCTTTCTGCGCTTTGATCAGCGCATTCACGACCTGCATTGTCGATGAAGGATCGACGTTCTTGTCCATCTCTCCCAGCACCAGCATCAACCGCCCCTGCAAGCGATACGCATTGTCTACATTCGAGGATGCTGCATATTCGGGGCCGACGGGCCAGCCCATCCACAGCTCATTCCACCAGATCTTGTCCATGCGGTTGTCGTGACTGCCGCTGTTGGCTACCGCGGCCTTGTAAAACTCCGGATGGAAAAGCAGCGCGCCCATCGCGCTTTGCCCGCCTGCCGATGTTCCGAAGATGCCCACTTTGGAAATGTCATACCAGGGATACTTGGCCGCGGCTGCTCTATGCCACAGAATGCGGTCTGCGAATCCCGCATCCTTCAGGTTTTTCCAGATCACGTCATGAAAAGCCTTGGAGCGATTGTTCGTGCCCATGCCGTCTATCCGCGCCACCACAAAGCCGAGAGCGGTGAGCGGCTCGGCACGCGTGGTAAATGACTTCGGCACGAACGAGCCTTGCGGCCCTGCGTAAATGTCCTCTATTACAGGATAGTGTTTTGACGGATCAAAATTTGTGGGCTTGTAAATCAGTCCCCAAATGTCGGCCTTGCCGTCGCGGCCCTTTGCGACGAAGACCTCAGGCGGATTCCATCCAGCGGCGCGCAAGCCGGTCAGGTCTCCCTGCGAAACCGTGGCGATTACTTTGCGGTCTTCCGTCCGCTTGAGCACAAGCACCGGCGCAAGATCAACGCGCGACCACTCATCGACGTAATACTTGCCATCACTCGAGTACGAAATGTGATGCGTGGCTGGAGCAACGGTCATGGGAACCATGTCCGAGCCGTCGAAGTTAATGCGGTAGCCCTGGACAAAATACGGATCGAGCTTTGGATCAACGCCGCTGGCTTCAAAATAAATCTGCCGATGCTCCTCATCGACGCGGTCTACGCCGCGGACAACCCAGTCTCCATGCGTGACCTGGTTTTCTACTCCGCCCGTGGCTTCGTTATAGAGATAAAGATGCGCCCATCCGTCGCGCTCCGAGAGCCAGAGAATTTCTTTGCCGTTTTCAAGATCGTGGCGATAAAACTTGCCTGTTTCCGTCGGCTCCGGATTCAGCGGAGTGTATTCAATAAATGTTTTGCTCGTTTCCCGAATCACTTCGCGCACAGCCCCGGTCGCCGCATCCACTGAAAGCACGCTCAGAACCTGGTGGCCGCGCTGGTTGTAGACGAAGGTGAAAGCCGAGCTGTCTTTGCGCCAGGCAAAATCTGTCAGCTCATACGGATTGGGGAAGAGCGAAGAATCGATGACTTTCTCCTGCCGCGTATCAATGTCAAACAGGACAGGTTGTTCACGGTCGAGCACATCTCCCGGTTTCGGATAGTACATCTCGGAAATCTTGGGCTGCAGTTGATCGGTAGGCGATGACTCGACATAATGCACCATGCGTCGCATTCCCGGCACAACGCGACGCGCCAGAAGATAGCGCGAGTCCGGCGACCACGCCAACATGCTTCGCTGATAGTAGTTACCTTCAGAGCCGTCGGTGCTCAATGGAGAAGCGTGTTCGTGGTCTCCGGCCTTTTGTAAAAAGACGTTGAAGTTCTGAATGGTCGCTTCCCACTTTCCGTCGGGCGAGGCCACCGCCTTGAGCGGGTCGTTGCCCTCGAATTGCGGCATCGGGTCCCAGTCATCATCGCTGCGAACATCATGCGATTCGCACACATAGCCGGGCAGCGTACAGTGCCAGCGGAATTTCGCCGTGCGAAATTCAAAGCCGGCCACTTTGCTGTCGAAGTGCAGCCTGCGGAGTGCAAAAGGTTCGTCTGTTGGCGGCTTGCCTTCTTTCGCGGTTACCTGGGCGGCAATCTTCGCCAAATCAAGTTCTGAGCGTTGCAGCGTCGCTGCGTCATACAGAATGTAGTGGTGCGCCGGCCCATCCGTCTCGTCAAACCAGAACGTTGAGGATTGGTCGATCCAAGTAGCCGTCCCAGGCATTTTGCCGGCAGCCTTGTGATACGTCTCACCCAGCTTTAGCGCGCGCTCATAATCGGCGCGGGTGTATTGGGCAAATAAGGGAAGAGCGAACAACGAGAATCCGGCAATCCATACGAGCTTTCGACAGAACACGGTACTCCTTGTGAATATGCTGGTCAGACCGTTGTGAGTGAACGAAGAGGCCAGAGCAGATGGTATACAAATACTAATCTATCTAAATATACAATTTTGGATTTACAATCTACCATGCTGCGGCCCTGACAAACAAATGATAAATAACAAGAAATGCGGATATCTGGCTTTTGCGGTAATCCTTTTCTCATTTACAGGTGTTTTCGCACAGCCGTCGAAACGGCCGATTCTGCCTCCGGGGCCGATGCTCGACGAGGGATCCGTAACCCTGCAAGCCCCAGATCTCAAGCTGACACTGCTCCGCTCTTCGGAAACCGTGGCGTCTCTGAATCCTGTCGTTTCTCCACAATTTGATTACACTCCGGGAGACCTGCTCAAGGAACGCTCCGCCGACAGCTACTACCATCTTGGAGACCTCGATCTTCGCCTGCGCAGCAGCGATGAAACGGAGTGGAAGGACTTCTCAACCGCGCATCAGAGGATGCCAGTGCGTGTCCTCTCATCCGGTAACACAGAATTTTCCGCAGACCTCGCGCCGACTCTGCGGTCCGATATTCCTCTCTCAGTTGTCCGCACCTGGTCAGTGCGAGGCGGCGAGCTCGTTCTCCACTTTCAGTTGACCAATCGCAGCGACAAACCTGTACATATCGGCGGCCTGGGGATTCCCATGATCTTCAATAACATCATGAATGGACGAACTCTGGAACAGGCGTATGCAAAGTGCAGTTTCTACGACCCGTATATCGGTGAAGATGCAGGCTACCTGCAAGTCGTTCCTCTCACAGGCACAGGGCCAGTGCTGCTCGTCGTTCCTGATGGCCACACGCCGTTTGAAGCCTACAAGCCAATCCTCGATCATCGCTCGCCTGATGGTAAGGGTCTTCTGTTGAACGATCCCACCCCTCGAGGCATTACATTCGAAGGCTTCTACGACTGGATGGTCCATTCAGCAGGCTTTACCGAGATGGAATGGAAGGGCGTGGAAGAATGGAACCCCGGAACTGAGGCGGTCCTGCAGCCGAGCCAGAGCCTGGGATATGGATTGCGCTTTCTTGTGGCTCCCTCAGTGCGCGAAATTGAAACTACCCTCGCGGCGCATCACAGGCCAGTCGCAGTCGGCATTCCCGGATATATTTTGCCCACGGACATTGAGGGCCGCCTGTTTCTGCGCTATAACTCTGCCGTGCGCTCCATTACGAGCGAGCCTTCCGGAGCGATCGCAATCCACAAAGACGAAGAAAGCTCGAAGGGCTGGCATTTTTACACCCTGCGCGGAGAGCAATGGGGCCGCGCGCGCGTCGTCATCACCTATGCCGACGGGACTATCCAGTCCATCGGCTATCGCGCCATCAAGCCTGAAACACAAGCGGTTGCTGACATGGGCCACTTCCTCTTTCACGAGCAGTGGTTTGATGATCCCAATGACCCATTCCACCGCTCGCCTTCGGTCATCAGCTATGACGATCAGGCAGGCACGCAGGTCCGGCAGGACCCACGTGTCTGGATCGCTGGACTCAGCGACGAAGCCGGCGCAGGATCATGGCTGGCTGCGGCCATGAAGGAGTTTGTTGAGCCTAACCAAGCCGAGATCGCGAAGTTTGAAAGCTTTGTCGATGGCGTGCTCTGGGGCCATTTGCAGGAAAGCTCAGGCGATGGCAAGTATGGCGTTCACAAGAGCCTCTTCTACTACCAGCCTGACGCCATGCCCGCTGGCTATTACAATCCCAAATTCGATTGGAAGAGCTGGACCAGTTGGAACCGCAAAGACGCAGCCGACCTGGGCCGCACTTATAACTATCCCCATGTGGTCGCCGCTTACTGGGCCATGTATCGCATCGCGCGCAACAATCAGGGGCTGGTCACCCACCATCCGTGGCAGTGGTATCTCGATCAGGCATATCAAACGACCCTGGCCATGCGCACACATGCGCCGTACTACACACGTTTCGGCCTGATGGAGGGCACCGTCTTCCTGCGCCTGCTCGAAGACCTGAAGCGCGAAGGCTGGACGGAACAGGCAACAAAGCTCGAAGACACGATGCGCCAGCGCGCCGCCATCTGGCGAACGGAACCCTATCCATTTGGCAGCGAAATGCCCTGGGATTCAACCGGGCAGGAAGAGGTGTATGACTGGACGCGCTACTTCGGCTACAACGACAAGGCCGAAGTCACCCTGAATGCAATTCTTGCCTACACTCCCGTCGTCCCTAGCTGGGGGTACAACGGCAGCGCGCGGCGTTATTGGGACTTTCTCTATGGAGGCAAGTTTCAGCGCATCGAGCGCCAACTGCATCACTACGGTTCGGGCCTGAATGCCATCCCGTTGCTTGCTGAATATCGTAGCCATCCTGACGATCTTTACCTGCTACGCGCAGGCTACGGAGGGGTGATGGGGCCGCTGGCCAATATTGACCAGAAGGGATTTGCCTCTGCTGCATTTCATTCTTTCCCCGACAAAATGGCGTACGACCCCTACACCGGAGACTACGGACCGAATTTCTTTGGTCACGCACTCAACACGGCAACTTATCTGACACATGATCCCGCCCTGGGTTGGCTCTGCTTTGGCGGCAATGTCGAGGAAAAGCACGGAGTTGTCAGCTTTACCACGCTCGATTCTCTTCGCCGGCGCGTCTTCATTGCTGCTGTAGGCCTGTGGCTGACTCTCGATGCCGGGCAATTCACAAGCGTAGACTTCGATGCCCGGCACAACACGGTCCGCCTGCATCTCGCTCCCGCAAATGAAAGCGTTCAAACAGCGCCGCTGCGCATAACGCAGACCGGTTCCGGAGCAGGTATAGCGCGTTATGAAGCTCCCGGCGATTGGAAGCTGGAAAGGGGCGCATATCTTGTGCCCCTGAAAGCTACGGAGACCATAGTTACGCTGCGCGGAAGAAAGTAAGCAGCGTATCAACATACCTGCTGACCTCAGCACAAATAGGAGAAATCATGGACAGGCGTCGATTCATTCAGGGAATGGCCGCGGCTACCGCGGCAATAAAGGGGCTTCCTGCGGCAGCAAACGAAACTATGAGCGCGAGTCCGTCGGCCCAGGCGCGGAAATATACTCCAGGCTCGCTCTCTACTGAGAACATCGACGTTACTGGCTACACATTCCTCTGCAATGTCCAAAAAGAAGGGAAAACTTGGAAGGTTTATGAGGACCTAAGAGTTCGTGACGGCGCCATTGTCTTTCTTTCCGGCAAATCAACTGGACTGGTCCTGAGCAAGAGCGCAGAAGCTGCTTTTGCCGATAGCAATCCGCCTTATCTCGGACTCAACATCCGCGACATCGGTTTATCAGGTCCGGACCTACTGGCCGATCGCCTGCTGAAAAATGGCGATCCGGATCCGGAAGAAGTTCGCTCCGCTGCTCCGCCGCTCGGATCAGCTCCGCTCAGGGAGCCATGGGAGCGGCGGTCGTGGGAAACAATCGTCGGGACGAGGGAATGTCTCGACACGATGCCCGTTTACCCCAGCGGCAACACGCGGACTTATCATCCGGTTCAGTCATTCCCTGAATTAAATGCCGCGCTCGCAGCAAAACGCTTTGATGGATTATTGGGAGGCTGGCTGCCCGCTGTCCGTAAGGTCATGCCTTCAAGTGAGAACGCGCACTATGAGGTCATAGTCTTTGGTGATGTGTTGGCCAGAGACCAGTTCATCGTGCAGACATGGCATCGAACAGTCCGCATCGAAAATGCCGCAATCACGAAGGCGGAATATGGCTACAGCTATCCGCCTTTTCCTCCTCGGCGGCAAAATCCTGCGCCAGAATCGTTTTATGCCGGCCTGCTAGAGTTTTGTCTTTACTGGGAAGACCTGACTAGGGACATCGCTTCGGCTTCGCTTCCACACAAGATGTGGATTGACATGGCGAAGTATGCCTTTGTCAAGGAGCAGATCGTACGGCCGGGTGGAGTCTACCCCAAGTACGGCGCGGTCGATCGCGATTACTACGGCCCGGAATATGACGGCTTTCAGGACATCTTCACCAGCTCTCTCTATAGCAATCTTGAGTGGGGCCGCTTCGATATGGCCGGGAAGGTCCTCGACAACTGCTACTCAGACTTCGTTGACTCGAAAGGCATGATCAACATGCGCGGCCCGGAGACCGCACAGTTTGGTCTTACGCTCTCGTTGATTGCCCGCTACTACAACTACACCGGCGACAAAGCTTTGCTGATGAAGCATCGCGAAAAGATCGAAGCGACTGCGGCGGTATTGACGGAGCTTCACGACGAGAGCCTTCGACTTTCTCCATCCGATAACGGCTATGGATTGATCCACGGCTGGAATGAATCTGACTCATGTCTTGCGCCGACGCCGATGACATGGTGGCAGCCTTATTTCGCAAACAGCGCATGGGCCGTGCGAGGACTGCGCGATATCGCGCATGTCTGGAGCGGCTTTAATACAGTTGACGCGCAGATGAAGAAACTGGCAACTAACTGGAGTGGCCATAGCAGCACGATCTCTGAAGCATTAGTGCAAAGCGTGCGCAAGAACGTTCGCAATGATATGAATCCGCCGTACATCGGCCCTTTGCCGGGAACCAAACTCACCTTCAGGGAATCCATGCAGCAGGAACATCCCAGCCCGCAACAATGGCCGCATCGGGCTTATGCCGAATTATTGCAGGCAGACGTTCTTCCTCCAGACCTGGCCAATCTTGTGATTGACTGTATGCGCGCTTACGGCGCAACAACACTCGGTGTCGTTGCCAACGTAGGCCGCCCGAACACTCAAGACCGTGACATTCTCGGGTTCATTTCCTACGGCTACGCACAGATGCTTCTGCGTCTGGATCGGATTGAAGAGTTTCTCCTGTTTCTGTACTCTCATCGTTTTCACGATCACACGCGCGGAAGCTGGACTGCGGGAGAAGTAGCCGGAATCGACGGTGGAACCGCGCTCTTTTGTATCCCGGCACAATTGACGATCCCCATGCTGGTGCGCTGGATGATGGTCTTTGAAGACTCGGACGAAAATCGCCTCTATTTCGGCAAAGGCCTGCCTTATGATTGGGTTGTTTCCGGGCAGGAAATTCGTATCGACCAGGCGCCCACGCGATGGGGCCGTGTGGACTTCCGAATGAAAGCAACTGGATCAGATCAAATCAACTCAACCGTAGTGCTGCCGGAGAAAACTTCGACGACGACGGAGTTGCAGATCAAATTTCGTTTGCCTAAATCCAAGAAGCTTGGACCTGTCACCGTTAACGGCCAACAGGCAGAAATAATTGGGCGATATAGAGACACGGTCTCTATACCTGTCATGGGCGAGAAGCGATATGAGGCCACAGCCCGTTTCAGTTGAATCTACCTGTAGTCATCCGACCGTAATGGCCGCTACTTCGTAGTCTTCCAGAGAGGCTACAGTAAACTGCAGCACCTGATTCTGGAACCTAAATGAAGGGCTTTGCTCCGATTTAAGAAGTTCAACCGACTTCACCTTGACTTCCGGCGGCAGCTTCATCGCCACCTTCTGCGGACCGGGAGGGACAACCGACCGCAACCAGCCATGCTGTGCATTGGAATTCGTGTAGTTGAGCAGGTGAACGGCATAACCTGGCGAAGTTTCCCAGCAAAACATTTCGATCAACCCCTTACCTTCTACATCGATCACTCGCTCATCGTGGCTGACCCAGCGAATGGCATTGTGCAGCAGACGCAGAAGATCACCATGTCCGGTAAGCCAATAGGTGCGCTCGATGTCTCCCGGGAACCAGACCGTACGGCTTGCTCCAGACTCGTGCAACACAACAGCGGGTTCATTGGTATGCGGCTGTATTGGGTAAGCCAGTTCCGGAGGATAGCGCACGAAACCTGGAACGACTGTGACCAGTGGATTATCAATAGACTTGAGCGGAACACGGTTCTGCGCGCCAGCAATCCAGGTTGTCTTGCTGAAGCCATCAAGGATGGCGTGCGCCTGGCTTCCATTCGCTGCTTCGATGCGCGCCGAATACGCATTGCCATTGGTTCCGATTGCATCGCCGGCCTTGCTTGCGCCCATCAGATCTGCAAGGCCGAAGTCAGCACGCGGCTTTAAATCTTCGTCATATAGGCCGGTCTCGAAGCTGGCCATCAGTGATCCGCCTGAATGCACATACTCGCGCAACTGCTGACACTGGCTGTCACTGAGCATGGCAACGTTGGGAAGCAACAACGCGCGGTACTTCGCCAGCCGTTCCGGATCGAGACGGTCTTCATGCACAAAATCGAAGGCAAATCGCCCTTGTATCAATGCGTCATAGATGCCCTGTGTTGTTTCGTGCATATAGGCGCGGGAGCGGGCCGAGCTGGGACCGGGATAAAGAAGCTGCGTGCTCTGCCCGAACACCACTCCAATGTTTGCGATGGAGCGTCGTGTCTTCAGGTGCGCATCATACCGCGTCGTCCAGCGAAAGTAGTCTGCGCAAACTTCCTGCCAACGGCGATCTTCGTCGAACCCGTTTTCCGCGCCGACAAAGTGGCAGTACGGCGCCATGCCACTGGCCAGCGTTTCGTTGAACCACATCTTCGTTTCAAGAGGGCTCTTCGAAACGTTGCGCCAACCCGGATTTCCCGTTGAGTAAGCAGCCGTGACATTCGCGGCAATCTTGCCATCGAGCACGGCATTGCAGACGCGTCCTTGCAGACTGCATCCCCAGACCGCTGGATCCTCATAGGTGCGGCCCTGGTTGTCTGCCTGGAACCACGCGGCAATTTTGCCGAGTTGGTCGAGATTCGGTCCGCCGCGTACATTGCCGCCTGAATTGGCAAAGAAGAAGCTG
>NZ_DASQIX010000040.1:0-28182 GCF_035631355.1 Alloacidobacterium sp. | reverse complement strand
AGCATCGCCGTCGCGGTGATTGTAAAGCCGGGACTCTTGCGCAGTTGCCGCAGCGCGTAACGGACATCCCGGCCTAGTTGTTCAAGCCAGGCCTGGCCCCACATGTCGCGCGTCACATCCTGCACCAAAGGAATGTTTCCGAACTCCCGCGCTGCCGCTTGACGCGCCGTCTCTGCCGTCTCGCCTCGCGCCACTCGATCGGCAATCGCCATCTGCAGGTGCGCATCGATCTCTTCCTGTAATTCGCGCTTGCGCCGCTGAAAACGGAAGTTCGGGAACCACTTCATGACTCACTCTCCTCCGGCTTGACGTACATCACCGACCCAATTGCTTCGACAATCCGCTCCCATCGGCCCAGATCCGAGGCCAACTGCCTTTTCCCCTTGGCGGTGATTCGGTAGTATCGGGCTTTTTGCTTGCTCTCTGACTGCTTCCACTCAGACTGCACCCAACCCTGACGCTCCAATCGATGGAGAGCCGGATACAGTGATCCGGTCTCCACCTGAAGCACGTCTCCGGATTGCAAACGTAAAGCCTGGACAATGCCATATCCATGCTGCGGTCCCCATTGCAGCGTCTGAAGAATAAGCATGTCGAGTGTCCCCTGCAGCAGCTCAATCCGGTTCTTATACTGGTCATTCTCTTTCATAGATGTAGACACTCTACTCCAATGGAGGTAGATCGTCTACTTCGTTTTGTATAGCGCAGCGAGCAGCCTCGCCCACTCAGCAGATTCAAAAATAGGTCAGTTCTGAGGACGAAAATTGGTGATTCTGCATCGGCGCTAAATCACCAATGCACTCATCGAGCCAGATTTGTATCGAGAAGTCGGTTTGTGTTTACCGACGGATGCGTCGGCCTACGCATCCATCGCTAGAGTCGGCTTTGAACTGTAATGTTCATGCCGTTGCTGCCTAAGTTCAAAGGCTCTTGACATCTCTAATCCATCTCTCCGCCCCCGGATTCTAGAAAGTGCGCATCGAGCCGCATCTCGGCAATCTGTACGAAATAAAAGCATCATTTCCGCACTTTAAATAGCACAATTGTCACCGAATTTGCGCGAAAAAGCAGCGAATGGACAGCCACAATTACCCTCCCCGAAGGCTTGGGCGGCTCACTAGTATGGAAAGGGCAAGAGCACCCGCTTCATCCGGGAAAACAGACGTTCACTCTGGCGGCAGGGAAACTAGATTGCCTACCGGTGCAAGCTCGGTGTGCAGGGCAATTGGGAGTTGTTCCCCTAACCGCGTTTCCTAGGTTTTATCCCGAATCACACCTCAAAATACTCTCAATGTGTGAGTTAGCCCGAAGTCTTCAGTTGACTACGGCGTCCAAAATCGCGGCTTTGGCATTTGAATATCCCCTTCCTCTGTGCGTTGTAGACTCCAGTAGACACCTGATCTACTCGATTGTGCACTTCAGACGACCATGTCGGCAGACTCAGCTCCATCGCGACAATGCAAAGATCGTAAGTGCATGCAGTCTTAGATGATTGCCGGCAATTTGGCGATTGGAAGAGAAAATGCTGCAATGGTAGGTCCCCCCCCGAAAATCACTCTCTTTCCCGTCGAGGACCTAGTGAAGTTCAATGTTTCTATAGATGCTCTGTGCCTGGTTTCCTGTGCAGCGGTAGTCGGACAAGAGGTCTTGGCGAAAAGGGATGAAAGAGCGGTTTAACACAAGTGATCGATTATTACGAACTTCTGCAGATCAGCCCACATGCGGACGCGGAGACGATCCGCCGGGTCTATCGATTTCTGGCCGGCCGTTTTCATCCTGACAACCCGGTTTCCGGCGATGCCAACTTATTTTGTGTTCTCAATGCTGCGTATGAAGTATTGTCCGATCCGGCGCTGCGCGCCGAATACGATGCGACACGCAGGCGTGAGACCCAGGACCTTGAGCCGCTGTCTTCTTCGGTGGACTTCATGGACAATTTGGAAGGCGAGTTGAATCGCCGACTGGCTTTGCTGGCGGTGCTGTATCATCGCCGCCGCACCAGGCCGGATATGCCGGAGGTTGAGCTTCACGAGATCGAGTCGCGCATGGGATTTCCGCGGGACTATCTGGACTTCACGATCTGGTACCTGGTAAAGAAGGGCTATGTCACGCGTGGGGACAGCGCGCAGTGCGCATTAACGGCGGATGGCGTCGATTTTGTGGAAAAAGAGCGTGGCAATATCCCGGTACTGAATAAACTCCTCACCAGCGGATCAGGATCATCGGGTGGACAAGCGGGACCAACAGCCAAAACAAATCCGATTCCAGATGTCGTGCATATGAACCGGCAGACCATGGCGAACTCCATTTCTGGCCAGAAACCTATCGTTCTGGTGTCGGAGATGAAGGAAATTGCTGACCGTCGCATTGAGATCAAGGATTGCTGCGTAGAGACGATCGACCGGCGAGAAAAAGTAACAGACCCACGAGTGAATCCGAAGGACCGCCGGAAGAATCAGCGGGGGCGGCGCTCCACCGATTGATGCTCGCGCACCTCAGTTTCCTAGCATCATCACTTTGAGATAGAGATGGCTGCGCTCGAGGTCGAGCAATTCCGCTGCACCGGGTCACTTTGTTTCGAGTTTCCTCGATCTTCTTGAGGATCTGTGGACGGACGCATGCAGTTGCGGGTGATAACGCGCGAATCATCGGTGCCCGGCGCTACTCGAACACCTGTGTGCGAAAGACAGTTCTGGAGAGCTTCTGGGTGTAGCGTTTAATCTTACCGCGCACACGGCTGACCTGATTCGCCCTGGGACGGACGTCATTGAGCATTGACGCCCTGGCGACGCTTGAGGCAGTAGAGGAACAATCCTTCTCTACATCCTCCCTTCTCTTTCATCGAGCCAGATTTGTATCGAGAAGTCTGTTTGTGTTTACCAGCGGATGCGTCGGATTACGCATTCGTCGTTAGAAGCAGCTTTGAACTGTAATATTCATGCTATTGCTGCACAGATTCAAGGGCTTGACACTACTGATATAGTCAAAATGAAAACGAAAAGGCATGGTTTCGACCATGCCTTTGGCTTTTTATACGCAAGCTATTGAAAACAAACGATTCCCGTACGGAATGATCGCTGTAAACGGTTGAAAACAAACGATCTCCGTACAGAACATGGGAGGGGTGGTAACCACCGGATTCCGCTAGTCCGTATCTTCGCGCTTAAAGGGTGTTTGCAGGTATTTGCGGGCCTCGTTGAGAGCGCCGCCCGTATTGTCGTTTGTCTGCAGCGCCTGACGGTATTCGGGAATGGCGCGGTCGCGCTGTCCGGTCACATCGAAGATTTTGCCGATCTGGATGTGGCTCCAGACTTCAGTCCACTTGGGGTCGAAATCGCCGCGCAGCGCGTCGCGATAGGCGTTAATGGACGCCTGATAGTTGCGCATGGTGAAGAGCACTTCTCCGATGCGATAGCTGGCGAGCGAACTATTCGGATTGGCTTTGAGGGCGTTCTGGTATTCGCCGAGGCCGCCAGGCAAATCGCCCTGTGCCACCAATTGCTGGCCGCGCAGAATGTGGATGCGCACCTGCATGTCGGGCGAGTTTTTCAGGATCCAGTTATCGGGATCGATAGTGATATGGCGCGGGCGGCCGAAGGTATCGACCACGAACTGCGAGTCCGAGCCGACAACATCAATACGGCGTATTTCGGTTTTGCCGTCGGTTTCAATCCGCAATTCGACCGGCATGTTGAAGAGGTCGAGGTCCTGCTGGATTTCGCCGATGGTGCGGAAGCCCTTATTGTTGCCCAGGCGGTAGACGGCGTATTTGTTGGTGAACTGCGGGGCGCCAGTGCCGTCAAGCCATTGCGCAAAGAATGGAGTCAGCTGCTGCTGCGATTGCGACTCAGCTACTTTCTCAAAGTCGCTCGTCTTGATTGATTTGTCGGCGAATTGTGAGAGCGAGGCGCGAAGGATTTTTGTAAAACTGTCTTCGCCAACTTCCCAGCGGAGCATATGGAAGACCAGAGCGCCTTTATCGAGCGTCATGGACTGGAACTGCGGCGAGAATGCGGCAAGACGTCCTGCGCTGGTGAGCGGAATAGTGTCATAAGCGAGAGCACCCGCCGAGATGTCCTGAATGGCCGTATTCAACGCGCTACGTCCGGCTGCGTCCTCGAGGTACATCAGTTCGCCATAGCGCGACATGCCGTTGGTGATCCATGCGTCATTGAGCGATGCCGGACTGATCTCGTTGCCCCACCACTGGTGGGCGAGAGTGTTGGCAAGCAGACGGGCATCGCCGATTCCGGCGCCGATATGCGTACCACCAATAGCAGCGATTTCCGGCGCCCACGCCGCAGGCACCGTGTCATTAGGCAGTTCGACGACATTCATCTGCGTCGATTCTGGGATGCCGAAGGTACTGGTAAAGAAGGCGAATTCCCGCAGGGCAGTCTCGCTGAAGTCCTGCGCCGCCTGCTTGTGAGCGTCCGTTGTATAGAAGTGAATGTTCGGCGCGGGAGAAACCACAACGTTGAACTTGCCGGCAATGACGGTGCCCGGAAATCCCGGCTTGGCCCAGTGGAAGTTGTACTGCTCGCCTCCGGATCCTGGGCTCGATGTTGTTGGACCGCTGCCGAGGACGCGATAACCTGCCGGAAGCGTGATATGAATGTCGGCAGTGAAGCGGTCAGTCATGTAACCGACCATGGGAAACCAGCGTCCGGCATAGAGCAGATAGCTGATGGGGTCGCCCACCACTGCGAGCTTAAGTCCCTCAACCGGACTCCCCGCGTCTCCGTCGAGCATGCCGTCGTAAGTAAAGACGTAAGTGTACTGCTGGCCCTTGACCAGCGGAGTAGTGGGTGTGACGATAACGGTCGCGTTAGGTCCCCGCTCCCCGCTCAAAGGCAGGTTGGCTGTGGTTGTGACCTTTTCGACCTTGAGAGCGCCGTGCAATTCAAAAATCGCTGTATCGGTGTTATCCAGCGCCGTAAAGGTGACTTGAGCTGTGGCGGAAAGCTTGTGGTCAGAGGGGTTGAGCTGGGCATTGATGGTATAGCCGGTGATATTGATATTCGGCTTCTGCTGCTGGGCAGACAGCGCAGTGGCAGCAAACACCAGAACCGCTGCGCAGAGAGAAGCTAAGAGCCGAGAGACATTGCCGCGCTTCGCCATTCGAATCTTCATCGTGCCTGACCCATTAACTCTACTGTGATGCCGGCTGCCTGCTCAATAGGACTTCTGTCCGCGTGTAGAGAGGCGCTGACTTGTGTCAGGTCTGCCTGCATCCGGGCGCGGGCCGCTTCATCATGCAGCAGGTCCCGCAAGCGTAAGACGACATTTTGAGCGGTAAAGTCGCTCTGGATCAGCTCGGGAACCACTTCGCATCCGGCAATCAGGTTGACCATGGCCACATGCGGGACTTTCACCGCCCGCCTGGCAACAGAATACGTCAATCGTGAAACGCGATAGACGACAAGGAACGGGTTTCCAATGAGCGCCGCTTCTACCGTTGCGGTTCCGCTCGCTACGACGCTGGAGCGTGCATGATGCAAAGCCGCACGTGCGTCATTGACCGGCGTGATGCGAGGTCCACTTGCAGGCAGCATGGCGCTGATCTGATTGACATGTTCAGGAGTGAGCGTAGGCGCGAGCGGCAGGAGGAATTCGGCGGGTTCGTTCAGTTGTATTGCGGCTTCGATCATTTCCGGAAGGTTTAGGCGAATCTCCTTGAAGCGGCTGCCGGGGAGCAGGCCCACCCACTGTTTGGACGGGTCGAGATGGTATTGGTCAGCAAAGTCTTTTCGTGAGATGGAAGGCAGCGAAACCTCTGCAAGCGGATGGCCGACGAAAATGGCGTTAACTCCGTGCTCCCGGTAAAAAGCTTCTTCAAACGGAAAAATGACGAGCATGCGATCCACATAGCGCCTTACGCGTCGGATGCGGTATTTCTTCCACGCCCAGAGCTGCGGGCTGACGAAGTAAATGACCGGTATTCCAAGCTTGTGGATGGTGCGGGCGAGCGAGAGGTTCACGTCGGGGAAGTCGATGAGGATGGCCGCGTGGGGACGCTCTTTGGCAATGCTGGCCTTGAGCTTGCGGTATTCGCCATAGATGCGTGGGACGTGCCGGATGATTTCGGTGATGCCCATGACGGCCACGTCTTCTGCGCGAACGATGCGGCGGAAGCCGAGAGCTTCCATGCGCTGTCCGCCGAGGCCGAAGAACTCTATTCCAGGCGCAAGCTTGCGGATTGCCGGGATGAGTTGCGCGGCATAATGTTCTCCACTGGCTTCGCCAGCGGAGATAAAGACTTTGCGCTGATCTGGAGCACGATCCATGCGCGGCTAGTCAGTCCCGACGACAAGGCCGGCGTTGAATGTGGGCAATGTGTCGGAAATCTCCTGGTCTTTATATTGCAACTGGTAAAGCTTCCAGTAGATGCCGCGTTGGGCCAGCAGTTCCTGGTGGCTGCCCATTTCGCGCAGTTGCCCCTTGTGCATGACGAGAATGACGTCGGCGCGCTGCACGGTGGAAAGCCGATGGGCGATGACGACCGACGTGCGGCCTTCGATCATGCGCTCAAGGGCGAGGCGGACACGCATTTCCGTCTCTGTGTCCACGCTGGAAGTCGCTTCGTCGAGGATAAGAACGCCGGGGTCATGCGCCAAAGCGCGGGCGAAGTTGATGAGCTGTTTTTGGCCGGTCGAAAGGCCGTTGCCGCGTTCACGGACCGGTTCGGCAAAGCCTTCGGGCAGGGATTGGATGAAATCGCGGACGTTGACTTCGTCGGCCGCTTCTTCGAGGCGCGCGTCGGAAATCCAATGCGAGCCGAGGCGGATGTTGTCGGCAATAGTCCCACTGAAGAGAACCGGATCCTGTAGAACGACGCCAAAGCGACGGCGAAGTTTAGTCAGGTCGTGCTCGCGCACATCTACGCCATCGACCAGGATGCTGCCCTGCTGGATGTCATAGAAGCGCATCATGAGGCTGATGATGGTGGTCTTGCCTGCGCCGGTATGGCCCACGATGGCGGCTGTCTGGTCAGGCTCAACTGTGAAAGAGACGCCACGCAGGACCCAATCGATGTCATCCATGAAGGCAAGTTCGGCAGCACTCGCATGGGCTACGCGCATTTTCTGCGCCTCATCGAGCCGCTGGTAAGTAAACCAAACATTGCTGAACTCGATGCGACCTGAGTTGTCGCCCTCTCTTGAATGCGTAGGCGAGACAATTTCTGGTGCCGTATCAAGCAGCTTGAAGATGCGTTCGCTCGCGGCCATGGCGGCTTGCAGGATGTTGTATTTCTCGCTCAGGTCCTGAATAGGACGGAAGAAGCGCTGTGCGTACTGCATAAAGGCAACCAGCACTCCGAGTGTGACTGTGGTGTGCAGTACGCCATATCCGCCGCGCCAGATGACGAGAGCAATGGCGATGGAGCTGAGAATTTCGACTGCCGGATAGTAGAGTGCGTAAGCCAGGATGGCGTCCTTGAATGCCTCCATGTGCAGGCGGTTGACCGCCTTGAATTCCTTAAAGGAGCGTTCCTGTCGATTAAACAGCTGCACCACGGTCATGCCGCTGATGTGTTCCTGCGTATAGGAATTGATGCGGGCAATGGCGGAGCGGATGCGGCGATACGAGTCGCGCACATGCTTGCGGAAGATGCGCGTGACCAGCAGAATGAACGGTAAAACTGCAAAGGACAGGAGCGCCAGCCACCAGCTCATGCGCAGCATCACAATGACGATTCCGACGAGCACAAAAACGTCTTCAAAGATGGCGAAGACGCCCGAGGTGAACATCTCGTTCAGAGCGTCCACATCGCTGGTGAGGCGAGTGACCAGCCGTCCGACGGGGTTGCGGTCGAAAAAGCCGATGTGCATGTGCTGCAGATGGCGGAAAATCTGGCTGCGCATGTCGAACATGACCTTCTGCCCGGTCCACTGCATCAGGTAGGTCTGGACGAATTCGAGGAAATAGCTCAATACCAATGAGGCCAGGTAAATGCCCGCGAGTTGTGTGATCCCGGTAATGGCATTGGTACTAAGGTGGCGTGAGAGCCATGACGATTTGGCTGCGCTCTGCGCGGTCATGTAACGGTCTACAGCCACCTTTGTAAGATAGGGGCCGAGAACGTCAGAGCCGGCTTTGATGACGATGGCGACAAGCGATGTGACGGCCGCCAGCTTGTACGGGTAGAGATAGCGCATAAGGCGGCGCATCAGGCGGCCGTCGTATGCTTTGCCGACGATCTCATCTTCCTGTTGCGGGGTTCCTGTTTTCGCCTTTTCCTTTTCAGCCATGCGCTGCTCTATTTTACGGGTTGGCAAACTCCTCGGCGCGGAGGCGATAGAGCACATGCCGTCTTAATAGATGACCTTCGGGCAGATTCGGATGATCAAAGGTTTCGGCAGGATCGAATGTCATGCCGATCTTTTCCATGACGTGGCGGGAGCGAATGTTTTGCTCGGCGGTAAAGGATACGAGGGTAGCTAGCTTTAGCTTGTCAAAAGCGTAAGCAGCCACAGCCCTTGCGCCTTCCATTGCGAATCCCTGGCCCCATGCGTGGACCACGAGCCGCCAGCCAATCTCCACGCATGGCGTGAAGTGTGCATGGAAATTTGGCACGGAAAGGCCGATGAAGCCGAGGAAACTGTGGTCGGATTGGCGTTCAACGGCGCACAAGCCGAAGCCCTGTTGGGCGAACCCGGCTTCGATTCGATCAATAAGTTGGTCGCTCTGTTCGCAGGTCAGCAGGTGCGGGAAGAATTCCATCACTCGCGGATCAGCGTTGATTGCTGCGAAGGGTTGGCGGTCAGATTCCTGCCAGCGGCGCAGGATGAGCCGCGGAGTTATCAAGACCGTCATGGGAGAGTCGCCCACAATGAGAAAATAGAGGATACAGGCCCTCCATGGATACCCTGGGAATTTACATTTCCGTTCCGTTTTGCCGCTCGAAGTGCACTTACTGCAACTTCGCGTCCGGAGTGTTTCCGTCGAGCTACATGGGGCAATATGTCGAGCGAGTCTGCGAGGACTTGAAGGAGGCAGTTGAGCAGTATTCAGGAATACCACGCACGGTGGACACGGTCTATTTAGGTGGCGGAACTCCGAGTCTCCTGCCGCCTGATCTGCTGCGGTCACTTTTTACAACGATTCGAGAGCATTTTCTGGTTGCAAACAATGCGGAGATTACTATCGAGTGCGCTCCTGGACAACTGGCTGGAGATGCTCTCGACTCCATGCTTGAAAGTGGCGTGAACCGCGTCAGCTTCGGCGTGCAGTCGTTCATCGATCAGGAGGCGAAGGCCACAGGGCGTCTGCACACGCGGGCCATTGCGCTTGGAGATATTCGGCGTGTGCAGGGGGCTGGAATCAGGCGTGTGAATGTTGATCTGATTGCAGGTTTGCCTCATCAGACGCCTGCTTCCTGGAATGAATCGCTGGCGGTTCTCATCGATTCAGGGGTCGATCATGCCAGCATTTACATGCTGGAAGTGGACGACGCTTCGCGTCTGGGCCGCGAAGTCCTGAGCGGCGGCGCGCGGTACTTTGCTCCGGCAATTCCATCGGATGATGCCATTGCCGATATGTATGCTGACGCGATCGACGTGCTCGCAGCAAATGGGCTAGCTCAATATGAGATTTCGAATTTTGCCCGTTCTGGAGAAGAATCGGTTCACAACATGAAGTACTGGCTGCGAAAACCGTATCTAGGATTGGGCGTGGATGCTCATTCCATGCTGCGAGTTGAAAGCGGCGAGGTGATTCGACTTGAGACGACGGATGATCTAAACGGCTATCTGGAAAGCCCCGGCTGGGATGGCCAGCGTATTTCTGACCTGCGAGAGCAGTTGGAAGAAGCGTGGTTTCTCGGGCTTCGGATGAATGCCGGGGTGAATTTACGTGATATGGAAGCTGAGTTCGGCAGGGAGTCTCTGGAACTGTACAAGCCAATCACTAACGAGTTAGTGGCTGAGGAACTGCTTGAGACTAACCACGATCAGATTGCGCTGACTTCGCGTGGGCGACTGCTGTCGAACGAGGTTTTTGTTCGTTTTTTGGATGTCGTCGAAGCCGCTGAACCTGCCACGGTGTAAAACAGAACCATGTCCACAGAGACTCAGCGTAGTGAAGAGGTCAGGTCCCAGGACCCGGTCAGCTACATCGATCTGCGTAGCGATACAGTAACGCGTCCGACACAGGCCATGCGCGCGGCGATGGCCGCGGCAGAAGTAGGCGACGATGTTTATGGAGAAGACCCAACGGTGAATCTGCTGGAGGCGAGCGCGGCACGCATCTTTGGCCGTGAAGCAGGGCTGTTTGTTCCAACAGGCACCATGGGCAACCAGATTGGCATCCGGCTGCACACGCAGTCGGGGCAGGAAATCATCTGCGAATCTCGATCGCATATTGTTGACTGGGAAATGGGCATGGCTGCGGTATTTTCCGGATGCCAGCTTCGCGCTGTAACCGCCGAACACGGCATTGTGACGTGGAAACATATTGAGCCGGTCATTAAACGGGCCAGTGTTCACAATGCGCCGACGGGGCTGATTTCACTTGAGAATTCGCACAACATGGCTGGCGGTGCAGTCACCCCTCTCTCGGTTTTTGGCGAGATATGGAACGGCGCGCATGAGATAGGCATCCCGCTGCATCTGGATGGCGCGCGTATCTTCAATGCTTCGGTTGCTTTGAACGTTCCTGTAGCAGTGCTCACGAGCGGGTTCAACACGGTCATGTTCTGCCTGTCGAAAGGGCTGTGCGCGCCTGTGGGGTCAATGCTGGTGGGAAACCGCAAGGCGATTGAGCGCGGACGCATGATCCGCAAAGCGTTGGGCGGAGGCATGAGACAGGTGGGTGTCCTTGCGGCTGCTGGGCTGATTGCGCTTGAAGAAATGCCGAAGCGGCTGGCGGAAGACCACGCCAACGCGAGGTATATTGCCGAAAAGCTGTCAGACCTTCCACAAGTTGAGCTTGATCTTGCTGCGGTGCAGACGAACATCGTTATTTTTGGATTGAAGGAACCTCGAAAGCCTGAGGAATTGGTAGCGCGGCTTAAGCAGCGCGGCGTTCTTTGCGGAGCGGTGGGTACAAATTCCATTCGGTTTGTCACGCACCACGATGTGGATCGCGCCGCTTGCGAGACAGCGGCCAAGGCTGCGGTCGAGGAAATTGCGAAGCTCTAGCTGGCGCAGTCGGCCTTCATACTCCTATGCGTGACTTCTGATCGCGCCCTGCGATCTGGAATGCAGATGTGAAGACCAGAAATGCCGCGTGGTATTTCATTGAGACAGAGCGCAAGCATTCGTTCTGAATTGGAGATTGGAAATCATTCTGACCAACTTTAATGGCCGCTGGAATGCAATTCAGTACCGCTCTGAGAAACGCCATTCCAGAAACGTACAGCTGTACCACATGGCGGGATGATAACCCGCCCCATTCATTGACAGTCATTTTCGCCGACCTGTAGTTACTGCTAAGGCTGATGTATTCAGGCAAGAAGCATTGTCTTTAGACAATCGTCTGTTTGGCACTACGGGGAGGTCATACGAAGATGCAAATCTTAATAAAGAAATTACACAACTCAATTTCAGAGCCTGTCCTAAAAAGGATGTGGCTTGCTTTGATCATCGCAATGTGCGCGATATTTAGCTCCGCTTTTATTCCCGCATTCGGGCAGACGAGTTTCGGGAGAATCTCGGGGACAGTTTCCGCTCCTGATGGCTCCGTTATTCCGGGCGCTCAGGTCACGGTGCGAAACGCCGACACGCAGTTAACGCGGCAAACAGCCACTGATTCCCAAGGCTTCTATGTGTTTACGGAACTGCTAATCGGAATCTAGCGTTGACATCAATCAGTCTGGTTTTAACAAGGCGAATCGCGGGGGCCTTTCCCTGGTCGCCGATGGGCGCCTGACTGCAGATTTTACGCTCACAGTGGGCAGCACAAGCCAGACTGTTGAGGTGCAGGGGACGAATGCCGAGTCTCTGAACACCACTTCTGGTGAGTTGTCGCATGTCATCGATACGAAACAGGTAGGAAATCTGCCTCTCAATGGACGCAACTATATTCAGTTGATGACGCTGGTGCCCGGAGCCGTCGTTACCAATCCAGACCAGTTCAGCGTGACGACGAGCCTCGCGGCCAACAACCAGACGCTGAACGGGAACCGTCCTGACAACAACAACCTCACGGTAGATGGCGCGTTCAACATGGTGGCGGGCAGCAACACCAGCCTGATGAACAATGTGAGCGCTGAGTTCATCAATGAAGTAAAGCTGCAAACATCGAATTCATCGGCTGAATATGGTCGTATGTCTGGGCCGGCGTTCAATATCGTTACCAAGAACGGAACAAACCAGTTTCACGGCTCGGCATTTGAATACTTTCGCAACAACGATCTGGACGCGACGAACTATTTCTCTCCGGTGAAGACGGCTCTGCACTTCAATGATTTTGGCTATACGTTCGGCGGACCGATTCTCCGCAACAAGCTGTTCTTTTTTGTTGGGGAGGAATGGAAGCGGCTGCGCCAGAACCAGAACACGCAGCGGCAGACAATACCGGACACGGCGTTCCAGAATGGCGATTTCAGCGCGCTCGGCAAGCCGCTTTTTTATCCGGGTACCAAAACGCCGATTCCTGGAAACAATATCTCATCAATGATTACGCCTGATGGGCGGGCGATTGCGAATGTATACCACTTGATGTCGCAGACGGGCCGCGTTCAATGACGCGCCAGTGGCGAATAACCTCACACTTGAGCCGCTCAACCCGCTGAACTATCGCGAAGACATTGTGCGTCTAGACTACGTGTTCGGCCCCAAGAACTTTGCCTATGGCCGCTGGATTCAGGATTACAACAGCCTGATTGATCCATTCGGGACTTTTTCAAGTTCGACCTTGCCGACGACGCCGACCACTCGGAATCGTCCCGGAGAGAGCATCCTCTTAGCCGAGACCTGGATTCCGACACCGAATCTTGTGAATGAAGCGCGAGTAAACTTTGGATGGGTTTCGCAGCACATTATTCCTTACGGCACTGCCTGGGAGCGCAGCACCTATGGATTCCAGTACCCGCTTCTCTTTGGTGGAGCAGAGTATCCAAATGGCATTCCATTAACCAGCGTTGTTGGGTATGCCACTTTCCAGGGGCCGAACTTCGCACTTGCGTCACCAACGACTGACATTCAGGTTGCGGACACGGTGTCCTGGACGCACGGCCAGCATGTTCTGCGTGCGGGGTTTGTGCTGATCCGCGATAGAGTCGACCAGAACGGCCGGCCAACCTATACCGGCAACGTTTCATTCAATTCCAGCAACAATCCCAACACCACCGGCAATGCGTTCGCGGATGCGCTTCTGGGAAATTTTGCCTCGTATTCAGAAGCGAGCGCCGATCCAACCGGATTCTTCCGCTTCTGGCAGCCGGAGGCATTTGTGCAGGATACGTGGAAAGTATCTCAAAAGCTGAGTCTGGATTTAGGAGTGCGTTACCAGTTCATGCAGGCGTTCTACACGCAGGCGAACAACATGACAAACTTCGATCCTTCTAAATTTGACCCGGCTCAGGAGGTACAGATCACACATGATAGTAAAGGGCTGATTGTTGCCGGGTCAGGAAACCCTTATAACGGACTCATTCGCGCCGGTAGCGGCGTTCCTAAAGACCAGGCATTCCGCGTGCCTGGAGCGAATGGGCCGCTATATTCAGTGATTCCCTCAGGAGCGCCGCGTGGCTTCTACAAATCACCGAACAATTTTGCTCCCAGGGTTGGATTCGCTTATGCAGTGGATGATAAGACGACTCTTCGGGGAGGATTTGGGTTGTTCTATAACCGTCCGGAAGGCAACATCATTTTCTCGGAGGTAAACGCCCCTCCATTCCTGCAGATCGCTTCTTACAGCAACAGCAATCTGTCTAACATTACCGGCGGATCGACTTCGCTGGCGCCGCTTGGAGGCATCTCGGCGATTGACCCCAACCTGAAGAGCCAGACCATTGCGCAATACAGTCTGAATGTGCAGCATGAGATGCCGATTGGCCTGCTGGCTGAGCTCTCTTACGTCGGCACCACAGGCCGCCACATGTTGCGGCAGCCAAACGTTAACTACGCGGACCTGACACAGGTAGCTGCGAATCCGGGGATATCGACGAATGCGTTTGTTCCATATCGCGGCTTCAGTTCGATCACGCAGATTCGCAGTGACGGATCTGCTGATTACAACGCTCTACAGGCTTATTTGTCGAAGCGCGTTGGCGCACTGCAAATGACTGCTGGATATACATGGGCGAAGTCTCTTGGAGACTCGTCAAGCGAGAGCGATAACAGCGAGAATTGGACGGTGCGGCACTACAACTATGGTCCGACATCGTTTGACCGCCGGAATGCCTTCTTCAGCACCTTTGTGTGGCAGATGCCCAAGTTGAACGGCCACGATGCAGTCCTTCGCACTGCTGTCGGCGGCTGGCAGTTGAGCGGAGTGGCCCGGTTGCAGTCAGGGCAGTACTACACCATTACCGGCAACACAGCTACGGGAACGCGTCGGGCGGACTTCATCGGTGGCTCGGCTTATACCGGCAAAAAGACGATCCAGCACTGGTTCAACACCGCTGCCTATACGGCTGCTCCCACAGGACGATTTGGAACGGCGGGAACAGGCACTGTGGTTGGTCCTGGGCTGGCACTCTTTGACGCGTCGCTTGGCAAGAATTTCCTGCTGACTGAGCGGTTCAACCTGAAGTTTCAGGGAGACTTCTTCAACGCGCTGAACCGAACAAATTTCAGCACATTGAACACGAATCTTTCCAATACAAACGTTGGGACGATCTCAAGCGCTAATCCACCACGGCAGGTACAACTGAGTCTGAAACTCAGTTTCTAGACTGGGACTCATCTCTGCGGTCAAGTTCTTCGCGAACGTGCCGCAGGAAGTCTGAGAGCATCTGGCCGGCCTTGGAGACGAATACTTCGCCGAGGCTTTCCAGATGCTCCATTCTGTCTACGCGAAAGCTGCGGAAGTCATGCCGCAGCTCGCACCATGCGGCCAGCGTCCATGCGCCGCCCCAGAAATAAAGCGCCAGCGGATGCACGCGGCGAACGCTTTGCTGGCCATCTTCACGGGCATAGGCAATGAGTACGACACGCCGTTCCTGCGCGGCTGTATGCAGAGCATCAAGCCTGGAACGCACTTCCGTTTTTACGCGAAAGCCCGGAGCGTAGAGCAAAACATCGTCAATCCGCTCGCGCAGGTCTGCGGGCAGCACAGCTTCAATCTTACGAATGGCGCGATTGGCTGCCTCTGTAAGCTGCATGCCACCCCAAGCCTGCACCATACGCGCCAGCACCAGGGCGGCAATCTCTTCACGGTCAAACATCAGCGGAGGAATGTCGAAGTCGCGACGAAGCGTATAGCCGACGCCTGCCTCGCCGGTAATGGGAACGCCGGAAAGCTGCAGGTCCTGCACATCGCGATAAATGGTGCGATGCGAGACCTGCAGCTTCTGTGCCAGATTGCGTGCAGTTTGCAGACGTCCGGAACGGAGCAACTGAACGATTCGAAAGAGCCGGTCGGCACGACGCATACGGGACTAATACTACTGCGGCAAGTTCCCAGTTGTTAGTTCTCAGTCCCCGATCCATCGATTGATGATGCGGCAATTGTGACCTGAAGACTAACAACCGACTACTGTAGTTACGCTGCCGCATGGAGGCCGATCCGGTTACCTTCGCTGTCGCGGATCTGTGCCACCCAGCCCACACCGGGAAGGTGGTTCTTCGGCTCAACGATAGTTCCGCCGGCGTTTTCCACGCGGTTGAGGACCGCGTCGAACTTGCCGTCGCAGTTGAGGTAGATGATGACGCCATCGCCGGTCGGCCTGAACTCTTCGCCATGTGCGATGGCGCCGGAGATGCCGGGTTTCTGGTAGGGGAAGATGGCGAGGTTCGGCCATGCTGCCTGATGAATCAGCGCTGCTCCGAAAATCGTTTCGTAGAACTGGATAGCGCGGGGAAAGTCAGCTGCAGGAATTTCAAACCAGGTGATGGCGGATGTGACGGTTTCCTCTAAGGTTGGCATACGGTCCTTTCTGACGAGTTAAGAATGACTCACATAAGGAACATATGCCGGGCCTGCTGACAGTATGGTGTCTGCAGTGACAGGGTGCAGCCCTGGGTACTTTTCTCAAGCTTTTGAACCGGTCTGGCTAAGTCGAACGTCTATAATAATATGGATATGCCTAAGTATTCCATCGCCGTCCCTTTCCACAACGAAGAAGACAATGTCACCGCTCTTTATGACCGCTTAAAGGCGGTGATGGAACAGGTTGGGGACAGTTTTGAACTGGTATTTGTGGATGACGGCTCCAATGATCGTACTTATAAGCTGCTGGAGGAGATTGCCGCCGTAGACAGCCGGGTGCTGGTTGTAAAGCTGCGCCGCAATTTCGGACAAACATCGGCGCTGGCGGCGGGGTTCGACCACGCCCAGGGCGAGTTCATTTTGGCCATGGACGGTGATTTGCAGCATGACCCGAATGAGATTCCGAACTTTCTGGCAAAGCTCGAAGAGGGCTACGACGTTGTGAGCGGATGGCGCAAGGAACGCATCGACAATTTCGTCATGCGCCGTATTCCTTCGCGCTGCGCCAACTGGCTGATGGCAAAGCTCTCGGACGTGGACATTCATGATTTTGGAACGACGTTCAAGGCATATCGCCGCGAAGTGATCCACAACATCCCGCTCTATGGCGAAATGCACAGATTTATTCCAGCGCTGGCTTCGTGGTATGGAGCGAGCATCTGTGAGATCCCGATCAAGAACGTAAATCGCGAGCGCGGCAAATCGCATTACGGAATTGGCCGGACATTCCGCGTCTTCTTTGATCTGTTGACGATTCGATTCCTGCTCAGGTATATGACGCGTCCGCTGCATTTCTTTGGCAGTTTTGGCGCATTGAGCATGCTTGGTGGCGGCGCAATTTCATTCTTCCTTCTGCTGTTGAAGGTGTTTACGCATCAGCATGTGATGGACCAGCATGGCCCGCTGTTTGTGATTGCAGGAGTATTGATTCTGGCCGGCATTCAAATGCTGGCGATTGGTTTGCTTGGCGAGCTGCAGGTGCGGCACTATCACACTGCTACCCAGCGCGCTCCGTATACCATTGATCGACTGGTGCGGTTGCGTTCTCCGGAAGAACCGAGTCTTCTCCAGGAAAATTAGCTACTCTGGGCGTCGGCTTCGTCAAGACAGCGTACGACGCCACCATCTATCCGCTCAATTCAGATCGCTACGACGCCTGTTATCTCTGGCTATCCTACACTTGCGACACCCGTCATCGCGTATATTAGTCTTCGCGTACACGCACTCAGCAATTTCTTGCGGACCGTAACGAACGAATTTGCGCCAGGCGGCATCTTGTTAGAGATGAGTATTCCGCCGTCCGCGGGGCATAAGCATAGCTGTGTGTTCAATTCAGCCAGAACGGTTCGATCATGATGAAGCCTGTGGATGGAAGAAAACGCGTAGTGATAGAAGGCGTTGATCCCGAGATCGACGCGGGACGTTTCCCAATCAAACGGATTATTGGAGACACGGTCCATGTGGAGGCGAATGTCTTCGGGGACGGGCATGACCGCATTGCCTGCCATCTTCTGTTCCGCCATGAGGGTGAAACCCAGCTGCACCGCGTAAAAATGGAACCTCTGGGGAACGATCGCTGGCGGGCCGCATTTCAGGTCAACAAGCTCGGTGAGTTTTTCTATACCATTGCGGGAAGCGTTGATCACTTCGGAACGTGGCGAAGCGACCTGATCAAGCGGCTTGAGGCCGCGCAGGATGTCGCTCTCGAATTACAGACGGGCGCGATGTTAATTGAGCAGGCGGCGCTGCGAGCCGTAGATGAAGACGCAATCCGGCTGAAAGAATGGGCGTATATTCTACGCGTGAAAAGCGGAGATGAAGAGACTAAGCAAACAGCGCTGGATGCGGAGCTTACCGCAACTATGCAGCGCTATGCCAACACGGATTTTGAAACAAGATACGACAGGGAATTGAGTGTTGTGGTAGATCGCGAGCGGGCGCGGTTTTCAAGCTGGTATGAAATGTTTCCGCGCTCCTGCTCCCCTGCGCTCGGAAAACACGGGACATTTCAGGATACAGAAGTGAGACTGGAATACGTTGCCGGGATGGGTTTCGACGTGTTGTATCTACCGCCGATTCACCCCATCGGGTCGAGTTTCCGTAAAGGCAAAAACAATTCCGTGTCAGCACAGCCCGGGGACGTTGGCAGCCCCTGGGCGATTGGCTCGCAGGCGGGCGGGCATACTGCAATCCATCCAGAACTCGGCACTCTACCAGACTTCGAACTGTTCATCGCGAAGGCGAAGAGCTTCGGGCTGGAAATCGCGATGGACATAGCATTTCAGTGCTCTCCTGATCACCCTTGGGTGAAAGAGCATCCATTGTGGTTTAAGCACCGTGCCGATGGATCAATTCGATACGCGGAAAATCCACCAAAGAAATATCAGGATATTTATCCCCTCGACTTTGAGAGCGAAGACTGGGCTGGGTTGTGGGATGCGCTGAAGGATGTATTTATATTCTGGATTGAGCACGGCGTTCGCATCTTTCGTGTTGACAATCCGCATACAAAAGCATTTCCGTTCTGGGAGTGGGCGATCGGCGAGATCAAGAGGGAGCATAAGGATGTGCTGTTTCTCGCCGAAGCATTTACCCGTCCCCGGGTGATGGAGAGGCTGGCCAAGCTTGGATTCTCGCAATCCTATACGTACTTTACCTGGCGGAACACAAAGCAGGAATTGACCGAATACCTGAATCACCTGTTTAACGCCGAGGTTAAAGAATATTTTCGGCCAAATTTTTGGCCGAATACTCCAGATATCTTGCCGGAACAACTACAGATGGGCGGCAGGGCTGCATTCATGTCGCGGCTGGTGTTGGCTGCTACTTTGGGAACCAACTACGGCGTCTATGGTCCGGCCTTTGAACTATTGGAAAATCTTCCTGTCAAACGTGGCGGCGAAGAGTATCTCAACTCAGAAAAGTATGAGTTGAAGCACTGGAATCTTGATGATCAGAAGAGCCTCGCGCCTTTAATTCGTGATCTGAACCGAGCGCGGCATGAGAATGCTGCTCTGCAGACGAACCATGAATTGTCTTTCCATGCGACTGATAACCCATATCTGATCTGCTACAGCAAGAGAAGTGCGGACGGTAGTAATGTGGTCCTTATCGTTGTAAGTTTGGATCCTGTTCATGTACAGGCAGGATGGGTTGACCTGGATCTGGTGAAACTGGGGGTGGATGCGCACGAGCCATTCCAGATACACGATCAACTGGCAGATGAACGCTATCTGTGGCAAGGCCCAAGGAACTATGTGGAGCTTTCTCCTTTTGAGATTCCGGCGCATGTTTTTCGCGTAATGCGGCGCATCAGAACGGAGAAGGACTTTGATTACTACTTGTGACGGCTAATTATGGGCGCGCATGCGATTCCATTGAAAAAAGTAAAAAGTGCTGGCAGTGCGAGTGATCCTTTCTGGTACAAGGATGCAATTGTCTATGAATTGCATGTGCGCGCCTTTGCCGACAGCAATAATGACGGCATTGGCGATTTCCCGGGTCTGATTCAAAAACTCGACTATCTGCAGGATCTGGGCGTGACCTGCCTATGGCTTCTGCCATTTTTCCCGTCTCCTTTGCGGGATGACGGCTACGACATTGCTGACTATCTGACTGTTCACCCAAGCTATGGAACATTGGATGACTTTAAAGCTTTTCTTGACGCGGCACACAGCCGTGGCCTGCAAGTGATGATCGAATTGGTCATCAACCATTCGTCCGATCAGCATCCATGGTTCCAACGGGCACGACACGCTCCGCCGGGTTCGCCTGAACGTGATTTCTATGTGTGGAGTGATACAGACCAGAGATATAAAGAGGCTCGCATAATTTTTACCGACACCGAGAAATCCAATTGGACATGGGACCCGGTGGCGCAGGCGTATTTCTGGCACCGCTTCTTCTCACACCAACCGGATTTGAACTATGACAATCCGCAAGTTTTGGAAGAGGTGCTGATGGTCCTGCGATATTGGCTCGATATGGGTGTTGACGCGCTCCGTCTTGATGCAATTCCGTATATTGTTGAACGCGATGGCACGAGTTGCGAGAATCTTCCTGAAACGCATGCTGTCATCAAGAAAATCCGCGCGGCGATGGATGAGGGGTACAGCAACCGCGTCATTCTGGCCGAAGCGAACCAATGGCCGACAGACGTGCGTCCCTACTTTGGCGATGGCGATGAATGCCACATGGCGTTTCATTTTCCATTGATGCCCCGTATTTACATGGCGCTGCGTCAGGAGGACCGCCTACCCATTACGGAGATCATGGCGCAGACACCTGAAATTCCTGAGAACTGCCAATGGGGTTTGTTCCTGAGAAATCACGATGAGCTGACGCTCGAAATGGTGACGGACGATGAGCGTGATTACATGTATCTGGCTTACAGCGCCGATCCGCGTATGCGCATCAACATCGGCATCCGTCGCAGGCTGGCGCCGCTTGTCGATAACAACCGTCGCCGCGTCGAACTGTTGAATAGCATTCTGTTTTCTTTTCCGGGAACTCCGATTTTGTACTACGGTGATGAAATCGGGATGGGTGACAATATTTACCTCGGCGACCGCAATGGCGTTCGCACACCGATGCAATGGACAGCGGACCGAAACGCGGGCTTCTCTCGCGCGAATCCTGCACAGCTTTATAGCCCGGTCATTATGGACCCTGTATGGGGTTATCAGGCGATCAATGTGGAAGCTCAGTTGAGTGATGCCTCCTCACTGCTGAACTGGATGCGTAACATGATCGCCTTGCGCAAACTGTTTCAGGTGTTTGGCCGTGGAACGCTGAAATTTCTGCCGTCGGCAAACAGAAAAGTACTCGCATACGTGCGCCAATATGGCTCTGAACAAGTGCTTTGCCTGGCGAATCTCTCACGTTTTGCGCAGCCTGTGCAACTGGACCTGTCAGAATTTGAGGGGATGATCCCCGTTGAAATGCTGGGCTATGTCGAATTTCCTGTCATTATGAAGCAGGCATACCCACTGACAATCGGACCCTATGGATTCCTCTGGCTCGAACTTCAGCCTGCGCGAGCAGATTGGAGTAATTCGAACGACGAAACTCAGGGAGCGGCGCTTGAAACCGAACGTGAAGGCGATTGGGAAGCTTTATTTGCCGATGCAAATCTCGAGTTGCTGAGAACAGCAATTCTGCCGGAATTCCTGCCGCGGCAAAGATGGTTCGGCTCCAAATCAAGACAAATCGTGTCTGCGGCGGTTACAGATTGGTGTTCGATTGACAATGGAGCCTCCATATTGACGGTTGTGAATGTCGAATTTGATCGGGGAGGGGCGGAAAGCTACTTCCTGCCTCTGAGTCTTTTCTATGACGAAGCTGGGCAACAGATAAAAGAAGAAAATGCAAATGCAGTTGTAGCATCTGTTCTTTCGTTTGGCCGCCAAGGTTTCCTATGCGACTCCCTGAATTCTGAAAGCGCGTGCCAAGCCCTTCTAGCGCTGATTTCGCAAAATGAGACGCTGCAAAGCAAATACGGAACCATCCGAGGAACAGCCAGCAAGTTATTACCTGGACTGATGAACGGAGCAGATGGTGAGATGGCGGCGAAGCGTAGTACCGCTGAACAGAGCAATACGTCAGTCCTGTTTGGCGACCGCCTTATTATGAAGTGCTTCCGCAAATTGGAATTCGGGTCGAATCCTGATACCGAAATTGCCCGATTTTTCACTGAGCATACGAACTTCACCCAAGTAGCGCCATATGGCGGTTCCATAGAATATTTGCGAGGCGACCAGCCACCTGCGACCTTAGCGATGCTGCAAGGGCTCGTCGCCAATCAGGGTGATGGATGGCAATGGACATTAGAGGAGCTAGATCGATATTTCGAAAGCTGCGCCCGAGCAGTGCTGCCCGGAGAACACCAGGCGGCCATTGCGAGCGACTCAGTACGTGACCATGCGGGTTTCTATCTGGAAGCCGCCGCGATGCTTGGACGCAGAACTGCGGAGATGCATCTCGCGCTTGCGTCATCGGAGCAAATCGAAGATTTTCGCCCGGAAATTCTGTTGCCGAACGACCTGGAACTGATAAGCGAAGAGATGGCAGGAGACGCCGATCGGGCTATTGAGTTACTAAAAGGCAACCTTTCCCGCCTTCCGGATGATGTAGTTGTATTAGGTGGACTGGTGATGGGGAGGCGGCGTGATATAGCAGTTCGATTCCGCGATCTTACAAGAGCAAAAGAGAATCTGGTCCGAATCCGGATTCACGGGGACTATCATCTCGGCCAGGTATTGAGGGCAAAAGCTGATTTTGTGATTCTGGATTTTGAAGGCGAGCCGGCCCGCCCACTTGCTGAACGAAGACAGAAGCAGTTGCCCTTGAAAGACGTAGCGGGGATGCTGCGGTCATTTCACTATGCGGCATTTTCTGGATTGGCCAGGTATACGGCCCGTCGGCCTGAAGACCGGCAGCAAATGGAACCATGGGCAAAGCTCTGGACTTCTGCCGTGTCACAGGAGTTTCTGCAGGCATATCGGAGCAACTTGGCTGAGTCGCCTATAGTTCCGGGCAATGAAAATGATTTTCAGATTGTCCTGAACGCTTATGTGCTTGACAAGGCGCTTTATGAGCTTGGCTATGAGTTGAACAATCGTCCCGATTGGGTACATATTCCGCTGACTGGAATTTTGTCACTGTTGCCATAGCAAACAGAAGGTAGAGCAGATGCCGAAAAGCGACCTGGCCCAGGAAGCAAATGCGGAAATACAACAAGCAGGCGAAGTGGATCTGCTCGTTGGTATTTCTGGCGCGGTAAACGCGGAAGCCCTTCAACAGCAAGCATCTGCCCTGTTGGATGGGTTGCGGAAAAGCAGCGGAGTCTCGCGCATCATGATTGCATATCCCGAAAGCGGGAAGGTGGAAGCGGCCAATTCGGACCTGGTGCCCTATCCTCTTGCAGCATCCGGTCCAGTCAATTTTCCGTGGGTCGTTTCCTCAATCGCACTGAAAGCAATATGTTCTCTCGCTTTGGATTTAAATGCGAAAGTCTGCGTCGCTCTTCAAGCAGACCTGCTAATGTTGAGCGCCGAGAGAGTGCAGATGCTTACCGGGCCAGTCCTGGAAAAACAATGTGATCTGGTGCTGCCGGTTTATCCCTCAAGAAAGTTCGACGGCCTTCTTAATCACAGTATTCTTGCTCCCCTGGTTCGCGCCCTATATGGCCAGCGCGTGAGATATCCGCTGGCGCAGGACATCGGCTGTTCACCCGGCATGTTTCAGAAACTCAGCGTGCCTGTCAGATCCCGTGAGCACGGTGATGGAGCACTGATGTGGCCCTCTGTGGTCGCTGCCATCAGCAATTACAAGACATGTCAAGTAAATGTAGATGCACATCACTCAACTCAGACCGAAGGGCTTGAATTAAGTGCCGTGCTGGCAAATGTGGCCGGTGCAGCCTTCACAGAGATGGAAACCTATGCACCTTACTGGCAGCGTGTTCGTGGCTCCCACCCTACAGCAACTTCGGGAAACATCGACCAGCAAATCACAGGTGGCGAGCCAGTTGATGCAAAGCCGCTAATTGATTCTTTCATACTGGGATCACGCAATTTGCAGGAAGTGTGGGGGCTGGTTTTGCCTCCGGCTACGTTGCTTGAACTAAGAAAGCTTGCCCGCAGTGCGCCGGAGTCTTTTCGGATGCCGGATGAGTTATGGGCTCGCATTGTTTATGACTTTGCCCTGGCATATCGATTACGCACGATCAATCGTGGACATCTTATGGGAGCGCTTACTCCTCTTTATCTGGGATGGGTGGCGTCGTACGTGCAGGAAATGGCGGCGCGCTCGCCATTGGCTGCTGAACAGAGATTCGAACAGCTGGCAAGGACTTATGAAGAAGCAAAACCGTATCTGGTGTCGCGCTGGAGATGGCCGGATCGGTTCAATCCCTAGAGGAGGAGAAAGCGATGTGGCAACAAGTTGAAGAATCATTGCGCGGATCCATGGGGCGGGTCTTTACCAAGATCGCGACCCTGCTGCCCGGGATTCTTGCGTTTGTGCTCGTATTGATCATCTTCCTGGTGATTGCATGGCTGGCCGCTATGATTGTCCGGCGCGTACTCATTGCGGTGAGATTTGATGAGCATACTATCTCAGGCGCGAGCACTTTGACGGAATGGACTCCAGCGTATACGCCAACGATTCTGGTTACCCGGATCGTTTTCTGGTCGTTTGTAACGGTTGGTGTTCTTGTTGGGGTATCTGCTTTTGAAGCAGCATCAGCAGAGTCAGGGTTGTCCGCATATGTATTTGCGTATCTTCCGCGTGTGATTGGTGCAGCGGTGCTGCTGTTTTTCGGGACTGTTATTGGTCGTTTTCTGTCGCGCAGCGTGCTGATCAGCGCGGTCAATATGAATCTGCAATATGCCCGATTGCTTGCGGCCGGCGTTCGCTGGCTTGTATTTGTGCTCACGGCAGCGATGGTGCTTGATCACCTGGCGATCGGTGGGGAGATTGTCGATCTTGCCTTCGGCATCCTGTTCGGCGGAATTGTCCTTGCGCTCGCGCTGGCCGTTGGTCTCGGTTCACGCGATCTGGTAAGCCGGTCGCTGGAGCGCGAGGCAAACCGTCCTGTGGAGTCGCAGGTAGAAGAAAAGCTGCACCACTTCTAAGCGCCCAAAGCGCGGAGCAGCAGTCCGGCGAGAATGCCTCCCACACAAGGGCCGAGGACCGGAATATACGCATAGCTCCAATCGCTGTGCCCTTTACCAGCGATGGGAAGCGCGGCATGCGCGATGCGCGGACCAAGGTCGCGCGCAGGATTGATCGCATAGCCGGTTGTGCCTCCAAGGGAGAGGCCAATCGACCAGACGAGGCACCCTACGAGGTAGGGCGAAAGTCCGGCCGCAGGGCCAGTCGAAAGCACCAGCTTCGAGGTCATCGATCCCACGACGAAGACCAGCACCGCAGTGCCGAGCGCTTCGGAGAAGAAATTGGCTGCGTAGCCCCGAATGGCTGGCGCCGTGCAGAAGGTCAGTCGTTTCAAATCCGCATCTTCCGTAATTTTCCAATGCGGATAATAGTGCAGCCACACGAGCGCTGCGCCGACAAGTGCGCCCAGCATTTGCGCGGGTATATAGGTCGCAAGCTTGCTGTAATCGCCTGACTGAAAAGCCATTGCAAGCGTAATGGCTGGGTTAAGATGCGCGTCCTGGCTGCCGCAAAGGACTGCGGTGAAAACGCCGCACATCACGGCAAGCGCCCAGCCTGTTGCGATGACCATCCAACCGCTATTTTCTGCTTTCGAGCGCTTTAGCAGCACGCCCGCAACTACGCCGTTGCCGAGCAAAATGAGTATCAGCGTGCCCATAAATTCACCGAAGAATGGCGATCTCATTCGTTTCTTCTCACCTTAAGAAAAGATTGTTTTTGAGTAAGCAATGTAGCATGTGTGCGAAACGCCAGTCATCGCAAACTGTACTGGCTTGCGAGTGTTTTGAATTCAGAAACCTGCTGAGTAATCCAGTCTTCGCTGCGATGTAGTTCTTCCGCCAGAATACGCGCGGTGGGCAACACCATTTCTGTTGCCGCCTGTGCGTCGAGAAACAACGCGCGCGTCCGGCGGGCCAAGGCGTCTTCTACAGTGCGCGCCATGTCTTGCCGTGCGGCCCATGCGATTTCCGCTCCGATGTAGGGAAGATCAGGATGCAGCGGCGCGCCCAGTTTGGAATCGCGGGCTGCGATATCGCGGATTGCATCGGCGTCTGAACCGTAGATCCAAAGACTTCCCAGGTCTTCTGTATCTTTTCGATAGCCGTGAATCTTGAGCGTCTTGGTAACGCAGGGCTCTTCGCGCAATCTTCCTAGGGTAATGGCGTGATCGACGCAATCTTCTGCCATATGGCGGTAGGTGGTCCACTTGCCGCCAGTGATGGTGAGCAATCCTGAATTATCGACATGAATCGTGTGGTCGCGTGAGAGCGACGATGTTTTCGCGGCGGGCCCGCCAGACCTCACAAGCGGACGAATACCTACATAGACCGAGAGCACATCACTGCGTTTTGGCGGACGGCTCAAGTAGAGTGCCGCTGTATCCAGAATGAACTGGATCTCCTGCTCAAACGGTCGCGGCTCGTAAGATGGCTCCTCAATCGGCGTGTCAGTAGTGCCGACGAGTGTATGCCCGTGCCACGGAATCGCAAACATCACACGCCCATCGCTCGTGTGCGGCACCATGATTGCGGTATCGCCTTCGAGAAAAGACCGCTCAAAAACTAGATGAATACCCTGGCTAGGCTCGATCATCGGGACAGTTTCAGGGTCCGCCATCTGCCGGATGTGGTCGGTAAACATCCCGGTTGCGTTGATCACCACTTGCGCCTGAATTCTATGCTCAGTGCCGCTTTCATCATCGTGCGCTATAACGCCGTCGATATATCCTTCCTCGTCTTTGAGCAGGTCAGTGACCGGCATGTAGTTGACGAGCGCCGCGCCGTGATCGGCTGCGGTCGCCGCGAGATGGATGAGAAGACGAGCATCGTCGAACTGGCCGTCGTAGTAGACTACACCGCCGCGTAGCCCCTCAGTTTGCAAAGTAGGCAAACGCTCCAGCGTTTCTTCGTAAGAAAGGACACGCGATTTGCCGAAGCCGTATTTCCCGGCGAGCATGTCATAGAGTTTCAGTCCTATGCCGTAGAAGGGCGCTTCCCACCACGAATAGTTAGGCACAACGAAGGCAAGGTCTCTGACCAGGTGCGGAGCGTTCTGGCGCAGGAGGCCACGTTCTTTGAGTGCTTCCATCACCAGCGAAACGTTGCCTTGCTCAAGATAACGAACGCCACCATGCACTAGCTTGGTGCTGCGGCTGGATGTGCCTTTGCCGAAGTCTTTGGCTTCGAGCAATAGCACGTCGAAGCCGCGTGTCGCTGCATCGACAGCAACGCCCACTCCGGTTGCTCCGCCTCCGATAACGACTATGTCCCAGGGCGTGGTCCGGTGCGCGATGCGCGCGATCATGTGTTCACGGTTCATGCAGGCTCGTCCTCAGTCCAACGCTTTGAACGTTCGACGGCCTTTTGCCAGCACTTGCGCATTGCGGTGATTTTGCTTTGGTCCGCGTTTGGTTCAAACCGCATGTCGTTCTTTCGCTGTGACCAGATTTGCTGTGGATTTTCCCAGAAGCCGACTGCAAGACCCGCGAGGTATGCGGCCCCGAGAGCGGTTGTCTCCGTTATCGCAGGACGCAGCACGGGAATTCCGAGAAGATCGGCCTGAAACTGCATGAGTATGTCATTGACTGCCGCGCCGCCATCCACGCGCAGTTCGGTAAATTTGCTGGCTGACTCCGAATTCATGGCGTCGATAACGTCAGCAACCTGAAAAGCGATGCTTTCAAGCGCTGCATGGGCAATGTGTCCCGGCTGTGTGCTGCGGCGCAATCCGATGAGCAGACCGCTGGCATGTGCGTCCCAGTGTGGAGCGCCCAGGCCGACAAACGCAGGCACTAGGACGACGCCATCGGAGCCTTCAACCGATTGAGCGAGCGCTTCTACCTCAGAAGATGCGCGGATCAGTTTGAGATTGTCACGTAGCCACTGCACGACAGCTCCCCCAATGAAGACGCTGCCCTCAAAAGCATATTCGAGCCGCCTGCTTAGGCTGCATATCAGCGTCGTAATGAGGCGGTGTTTGGATGAAATGAATCTTTCGCCGATGTTTTGCAGAAGAAAGCAGCCAGTGCCATAAGTATTTTTTGCAGCGCCGGGATGAAGGCATAACTGACCGAATAGCGCAGCCTGCTGATCGCCCGCGATGCCTGCTATTGGTACGGAACCGAGGCCGAGGGTGGTCGTCACTTCACCAATCTCGCCGCTCGACCATACAACCTCGGGCATCATCTGGCCTGGAATTCGGAACAGGCGCAGCAAGTCCTCGTCCCATTTGCCTTCCACGATATTAAAGAGCATGGTGCGGGAGGCATTGGTGTAGTCGGTGACATGTTTTTTGCCGCTGGTCAGGTTCCAGATGAGCCAGGCATCAACGGTGCCGAATGCCAGTTTGCCAGCCTCGGCTTTTTCTCTTGCGCCGGCAACGTTGTCCAGTATCCATGCGATTTTGCTG
>NZ_DASQIX010000039.1:0-6062 GCF_035631355.1 Alloacidobacterium sp. | reverse complement strand
GGCATCGCCTGATGCAGACGATTCGCCGCTACTTCGACGCGAACGGCTTCTGGGAGATCGAGACACCGATCCTGACGAAGTCGACGCCCGAGGGCGCGCGCGACTACCTCGTGCCCAGCCGCGTGCACCCGGGCGAGTTCTTCGCGCTGCCGCAGTCGCCGCAGCTGTTCAAGCAGATCCTGATGATCGCGGGCATCGATCGCTACGTGCAGATCTGCAAGTGCTTCCGCGACGAGGACCTGCGCGCCGACCGCCAGCCCGAGTTCACGCAAATCGATCTCGAAATGACCTTTCCGCAGCAGGAAACGATCTTCAGGATAGTAGAAGGCTTTCTGGCTGCGTCATTTGCCTCAGTCGGCATCTCGCTGCCTACACCGTTTCCGCAGATCACTTATGACGAGGCGATGCGGCAATTCGGCATCGACAAACCCGACCTGCGTCTCCCCGGCCTGACCGATGTGAAGCAGGCATTTGCAGAAAGCGACCTCACGACGCTTGCCATCGATCCGGCATTGCCGGTGGTTGCGCTGCGTATCCCTAAGGTAGGCGAGCTTTCACGCAAGGAGCGCGACGACAACAAGCCGCTCTTCGACACTCGCAAGGGCGCGAAGTACATTGACGACCTCAAGCGCCTGGAAAAGTCTTTCCCGAACGTAGTCACGAAGCTGCGCGAGCTGACCAAGACAGAGGAAGGTGACCTGCTCATCATTGTCGCCGGAGACGCCGCTACCCACATCGCCGCCAGCGATACGAAATTTGAAGGCCGCCTCTCCGAGCGCGAAATTGCTGTCTACTCAGCCGCCGGCAACTTCCGCGTTGAGCTGGCGAAGAAGTATGCCGACCGGCACGGCGCGTTCGCAACTACCGAACAGGTTGTCGCTTCCCCAGGCCGCAACTCAGGCAAACTCGTAGACGGTTCAGCCGCGTTCCGTCCCATCTGGGTAACGGATTTCCCCATGTTCGAGCACGGCCTGGAGACGGGCAAGTGGATGCCTGCGCACCACCCCTTTACCTCTCCGCATGAAGAGGACATGGACAGGCTCGTTTCAGATCCGGCTTCTGTGCGCGCTCGCTACTACGACCTCGCCATGAACGGACTCGAGCTTGGCTCGGGATCGATCCGTATTCACCGGCAGGACGTGCAGCAGCAGATCTTCCGCGCGCTTGGCATGTCGGATGAAGAGGCAAAATCGCGCTTTGGCTTCTTCCTTGAAGCGCTGCAATACGGCACGCCTCCCCACGGAGGCATCGCGCTTGGCCTCGACCGTCTCGTCATGATTCTGGCTGGCGCTTCAAGCTTGCGCGAGGTCATCGCCTTCCCGAAAACAGCCAAAGCCATCGACTTGATGGTGGACGCACCGACTCCGGTGAGCGATGCGCAGCTAAAGGAATTGCATATCAGGACGATTGTGAAAAGCTAGGAAATGGTCAATAGACCGGTTCTTAGCGACCTACTTCAGATACCCAAACTTGTAGACCACCCCGGCAGTACCCGAGAACTCGTTCTGGGTCGAGAACCCGTAGTGGGTCGGCTGCCAGTCAGCGGTAACGCGAACGGCCCATTTCGGATTGAGATTGTAATCCGCCCATCCGCCAACCGCAGCGCCGAAGGCGAGCTTGTTGTTATAAATGCCAACCTGGTTCGGCTGTATGCCGGAATTCTTGAATCCCTGGTCGAAAAAACCGTTCGCCGCGCCAATGAGCCCATGAAGGCCGGCTGCATAATTCTCTCTGCGGAGCAGGCGAAAATTCGGTCCGACCAGGAAAAGATATTCCGACATATTTGATTTTGTGATGCTATAGGCATTCGGAGGCACGATGATGGTGCCGTAGTAGCCCCGTGCGGAGAACTCCAGCCCAAAGAGCTGTTTAAACCATGCAGTTGCGTCGCCATTCCAGCCGTTCAGATTGATGGCCTGAACGCCCCGGCCCTGACCAGGATTGAAGTGTGAGTAGGAATAGCCGCCGTAGAAGTCCCACCGCTGCTGATACTGCGGCAAAGTAGTTACCGGAGCGGTGGCCTGCACCTGCGCCTGAAGCGTGGCGGAAGCAAAAATAAATGCAAAAAGCGCCAGAACGGCGTAAGAGGGGCGAATTCTCAAAATCACGCTACTTTTTCAAACCTCAATTTCGCAAAAAAGCTGCAAATACTCACGATACACGATGCAGACGAAAGCGGTCAGGTGATGGAACGGTCAGCTAAGAACCGGCCAGCCAAAGTCCGGGTCAGCTAAAAGACGTTCGCTAAAGTTTCTGGTTAGCAAGTAGAAATTCGCGTCAACTAGAACTTACTGACCGGTTCATCGCTGACCGCTTCAACAGCTAACCGGATTTTAGCTAACCGCTCCTGGCTTCCGTCAGTTCATCCATCGCCGGTCATTCGTCTTTCTCCGAGCCGGTATAGCGTCCATCCTTATCAAAGTGCGCATCACGGTTTTGCTTGCGCATGTACACTTCGAATTTTTTCGCGGCCCGGCGGCGTTTCCAGCGATAGTAGTTGTTGCGCAGACCAAAATAGCGCTCGCTGGTTGCGAAAGCGTAACCGCGCCGAGGCGCCGCTTTGACATAGAGATAGCCTGCAAGCGCTCCACCCAGCTGAGATAGGGCGTATACGCGGCTCTCAGAGAAAACCATGGCCACCGCAATCAGCATGTAGACGATCGTCAGGTACTTTGCCTTCATCGTCATGGGCAGCGGAAAGAGCATGAACTCCATGTTGCCGTAGAGTACGCCAAAGGCCACCAGCAGGCCGAAAATACCGCCAAATGCGCCATAGATGACTGAACCTGAACCGGAACGGAGCACCAGGCTAAGCCCAACGGCGGTCAGACCCGCTCCGATCACGCTGGTGAAGTACAGTTCCGCCAGCCAGCGTGGACCGTGGTTCGTTTCCAGAAAGCTGCCCAGAAACCAGAGGGTCAGCATTTCGAGCGCCGTGCTCAGAATTCCAATGTGGATGAAGCAGTAGGTAATCAGCTGCCAGAAGTATCCGTGCAGAAACAGCGCCGGAATGAGCGCGCCGAACTCTTTGACACCCATGGCAAACGGCGCAGACACCACCCCGAACAAGAGGAGCGCAAAATAGGCGCCGACGTTCCAGAGAATCAGCCCTCGCGTGAAACCGCGAAAGTCGGGGAAGTTGAGAAGTCCGGCAGTGCGTGGCATACAAGCTCCCTTATTCTCTCAAAAACCGGAGAGCCGTGCCCTAGCGCTCCGGCATCGGCGCGACCGCTGGACTGCGATGTCCCTGCGAATCTACCGAGCGCACTCCGAAAATCACATTGTCTTTGGAAATGGGCAAAGTGGCGCTGTATGCCGCGCCATTCCCGCGCACAGCAAGTTTGTCGGCGGAAACAGCATACTGCCAATTAGGCGCGCTTAGTTCGCGCCAGACGATTTCGTAAGGTACTCCGCTCTCGGTGAGTGGCCCGTTCGGTGCTTCCCATTCCAGCGTTGTATTGTTGTCGAGGTTCTTCGTCACAACCCGCACGTTCGCCGGAGCGGGCGGAGCATATGCCAGCATAGCCAGTGTGGCCGCATTCAGGGCGGCAACCTGGGCCACATATTGAAAATCGACGAACTTCAACAGGTCACCGTATTCGACGCCGTTTTCCGTGCGTACATTCTGGTGCTGATGGTTGAAGTCCTCACGCCACTCGGTAAAGCGCACTGCGGGAAAGCCTTCATGATTAAACGAACTATGATCGCCCCCACGCAGAAAGCGGTCGCGGCGGAATTCGAGCACCGGATGAAAATAGCCCTGCTTCCCTGATCTCCGCACATTGCCAATACCGTGATAGGTCTCTCCAACACTCATCACGAAGCGCGCCAGTTCCCGCGAGGGCGAATCACTCTCATATCCCAAGGCCTCTATGAGACGGGCCTGCTCCGGCGTCGCCGCGCTGGGAATACCCTCGGAGAAAACCCGCACCAGCGATTTGTTCTGCAAAGTATCGCCCGGTGTCGTATTGCCGCCTACAATGTCATTGTTCAGCACTCCTTCCAGTTGCCAGCCTTCAGACTTGGCCAGCTTCGCCAGATGGCGGCTGCCGTTCAGTACCTGCTCTTCACCGGCAACAGCGACAAAGACAATTGTGGCCGGAAGCTTGAGTTTCGAAAGCACACGCGCGCATTCCAGGCTCACCGCAACACCGGAGGCGTCATCATTCGCGCCGGGCGCAAAGCCGTGTGTGTCCAGGACGTCGGTATCGCGGGAATCATAGTGCCCTGTGACCAGGTACATGCGCTTGACCTGCGCCGGGTCCGACCCGCGCAGAATTGCATAGACGTTCGTAATGGTCGTAGGCTGTGGAATCCGGCTTTGTGGACTTTCCGTGAAGGTGTCGCGTCTCACTTCAAGGCAGCCGCCGCAGGCGTTAGAGTAGCGCTTGAATTCCGACTCGATCCAATCGGCGGCGGCGTTGATCCCCTGTCCCGCGGGCAGGTCTGTGGTCATACTGGAGAGCGTATTGCGAGTATGGAAACCAACTAATGTCTCGATCGTGTGTTGAATCTGTTGTGGAGAAATTTGCTGCAAGGCATGTACGATCGCGGGATCGGCCGGAGGAGTGCGGATCGGCGATCCGGTGGCAACGAGATCGCGTGTTGTATCGTCTGAAAGAGCATGAGCGCGCGGCCCCGAAACCGCCGTCGCTAGAACTACAGCAAGCATGAATCGAGTAAGGCAGACTTTCATCAAATTTTCTCCGGACCGAGGATACAGATGAGAAGCCATTGAATTCCGCGCAAACGCTTGACGCGCAGCCCGCTTCCCGTTAAAAACTAACGATATTGCATCCTGAAATTTGTTCTAATCATCCTAATACTCCATTTCGACCTGGAGGAATGTATGCCGATTTGCCCTGAATGTGAGAGCGCGCTCGACTTTGACGAAGAAGACGTCGATGAAGGCGATGTGGTTGTCTGCGACGAATGCGGGACAGAATTTGAAATTGTAGCCACCGATCCTCTGGAACTTTCCAAAGTAGAGGAAGACTATGAGGATGAAGACGAAGAACCCAAGGATGAGGACGAGGAATGAAGCAGTATTTGCAGACCAGCGCCCGGTCCGCCTATGTGCGGGCCGTAATGATGGCGTTGTTGGTAGTTTGCCTGCTGGTTCCAGTGGCCGGCATTGCTCAGAGCGGCACCACCCGGTCGGTGGAAGGCAAAGTGTTTGGGCCCCAGGACCACCCCGTAAACAGCGCAGTCGTTTATCTGCAGGACTCGAAAACGAACAACATAAAGAGCTTTATTTCCACCCAGGACGGGAGCTACCGCTTCGGGCAGCTCTCCACCGACGTTGACTATCAGCTTTGGGCTGAATACAAAGGCAAGAAAAGCGACAAGAGAACGCTCAGCTCGTTCAATTCCAAAAAGCAGCTCGTCATCGATCTGCACATCAAGGGGTAAAGCTCTGACGTGGGTTGCCTTCGCCTATGGTGTGGCTCTGCCCCACACCCAGTTTTAGGCTGGGTATATGTACGACGCGGCGGGCAATCTGACCGCAGACGGCGTCAACACGCTTCGGTAGGCGTAACGAAGCCAAGATTGCGAATGAAGAAGACCCGGTTCTGGTAGATTGCTTCCTCCTTGATGTGCTGCAGTTCTGGCAAGAAACGGGGAGACCGGGTATCCGAGATAGACTGCCAGCGCCGCGGTACATACAGCGCAACGATCGTGGAACTGAACTTCGTCCTGCTGATAGGACGCTCGAATCTGACGGTCTCTTTGCAGATTAGCGACTGCATCTATGAACGAGGGATGTGTCCAGGGCTGGATCGTTTCCTGGGCTTGCGCTGCGGATAACGTCCGTAGCCGCTTCCTCGACTACGCCAAACCCGTCGAGCTCCAACTGACGAATGATCGCTGTCTTCCCTGCACCGGGCGCACCTGTAATGATGAATCTCCTCATGTGATTTTTCTTCAGCAAACTGGAGCCGGATACCTACGACTCGTCCGAGCAAAGCCGGGTGCCCCATATCTCGCAGAGATATGGGATACCGCTCTATTTCGCGGCTGAAATCCAGACCTGCGCATCCGCGTCGATCAGCTGCACCAGC
>NZ_DASQIX010000038.1:0-18817 GCF_035631355.1 Alloacidobacterium sp. | reverse complement strand
ATCGAGGTAGCTTCCGGACCCGATGCGCTTCGGGGTCCCGGACTGGAGGTGAGCACCGTCCCTCACCATGCCTTGATGTTCGCACTGCCTGCGGACACAGTCGTTGCTCGAAGACACGCCTGTACTTGTTCTTGAGCAAACGGAGCAAAGTGCGCTAAGTGATGGGAAGTTAGTTACTTAGAGAGAAAGGTAGCACTGGGAGCAAAGAAGCAAAGTGGATGATCTTCATCTGCGGGCAAGGCGAGATCGGCTTCCGCAGCAGGATCTTGCCGCAGAGCTAACCTGCTGTGTGCAGAAATCAGAACGAATCAGTTATTAGTCAACTACGAGGCAAGGTCTCTTGGGATTAAATCTCCAGTTGGCAATGAGATATTGCATCGCCGCTGCGTCGTCACGCTCACCTGGAGCAAGTTGCAGATATAAACGGTGCGCCTGTTCGAGCTGATCCATGTCGATCTCTATGCCGAGACCTGGTTTATCCGGCACTGTCAACCTGCCATCTTTTATCTTGAGCGGTTCCCTGGTCAGTCGCTGGCCATCCTGCCAGATCCAATGTGTATCGACGGCAGTTATATTTCCCGGAGCGGCAGCAGCCACATGCGTGAACATAGCCAGCGAGATATCGAAGTGATTGTTGGAATGCGATCCCCAGGTCAAACCCCAGTCGCGGCACAATTGCGCAACCCGGACTGATCCCTGCATTGTCCAGAAATGAGGATCGGCAAGCGGAATATCGACTGCCCCCAGATGTACCGCATGTCTCAGTTCTCGCCAGTCTGTCGCAATCATGTTTGTAGCAACCGGCAAGTTGGTCGCGCGCCGAAACTCTGCCATAATCTCGCGCCCGGAATAGCCTCGCTCTGCCCCGCAGGGATCTTCCACATAAGCCATCACGCGCTGCTGGTTAGTGCACAGCCGAACTGCTTCATCCAGTGACCATGCTCCATTCGGATCGAGCGCAATACGTGCATCCGGAAAGCGCTCTGCAAGAGCTGTCACTACTTCCATCTCCTGAGCGCCGGCATAAACGCCGCCTTTCAGCTTGAAATGACGGAAACCATATCTTGCCTGCGCTCCTTCGGCTAATTGGAGAATTGCTTCAGGCGTGAGCGCCGTCTCATGCCTGAGGCGCAACCATGAATCTGAGGCATCGTCATTGCTTCGATACGGCAGATCCGTTTTCCTCCGGTCACCAATGAAGAAAAGGTATCCAAGCACATCGATACTTGATCGCTGTTGCCCTTCCCCCAGCAATGCTGCAACGGGCAGATCGAGAAATTGTCCGAGAAGATCAAGCAATGCCGCCTCTACTGCCGTCACTGCGTGTACCGCAATGCGCTGATCGAAAGTCTGAACACCGCGCCCCGGGATGTCGCGATCAGCGAACCGCTGCCTGATTTCGTTCAGAATCCGGTTGTATGAGCCGATCGTTTCTCCAATAACAAATGGCTTCGCCTGCTCCAGCACCTGTTTGATTTTTTCTCCGCCAGGGATCTCGCCTGCTCCAACATTTCCTGCGCTGTCAGTCAGAACGATGACGTTGCGAGTAAAGAATGGCGCATGGGCGCCGCTCAAGTTGAGCAGCATGCTATCGTGCCCAGCTACCGGAACGACATGCATGCTTATGATCCTGGGCGATTTCACACGGTTGAGCTGCTCATTCATGCCATCATGCCCGATCTCGCTGAAAACGTGAAATCCACGCGTCTGATCTCACCCACAATCGGCAGATAACTTACGATCGCCATCAACGCAGTCACTCCCACAAAGATAAGCGCGCCGTTAAAAGAACCCGTCCGGTCGACAATATATCCGATGACAATCGGCGTAGTTATGCCCGCGAGGTTTCCTATAAGGTTGAACAATCCTCCGTTGAGCCCAACCATGTCTTTTGGTGACGTGTCAGAAATTACAGTCCATCCCAAAGCCCCAAAGCCTTTACCAAAAAAGGCCAGCGACATCCATAGAATGACCAGCCACTGCGCGCGAGAATGGTTGCAGGCAATCATCGTAATGGAAAGTAACATCCCCGTCACGATAGGGAGCTTTCTTGAAAAGGTAAGAGAGTATCCTGCGCGAAGCAGCTTGTCCGATACGACTCCGCCGAGAACGCCGCCGACCGAGCCGCAGAACGCAGGTAATACAGTAACAAAGCCGACCTTCATGATCGACATATGCCGCGCCTGGTTGAGGTAGACGGGAAACCACGTCAGAAAAAACCACGTAAGCGTCGTAATACAGTACTGCCCAAGGTAGATTCCCACCAGCATGCGGTTGCTCATGAGCATTTTCACCGCGGACCAGGTGAGCACACCGCTCTTTCCTATTCCTCCATAGCTTTGGCCCGTGCTTGTAAGCCCCCCACCTTGCTCAATGTAGTCGATTTCTCGCTGATTGATGCGCGGATGATCCTTCACGTCATAGATCACGTTGAACCAGATGCAGGAAAGTACAAATCCGACGACGCATAGAAACCAGAAGCAATCCTTCCATCCGCGTGCGTGCGTGATCCAGCCGATGATTGGCGCGAATAACACCAGTGCGAAATATTGCGATGAGTTAAAGATCGCCGAAGCCGTGCCGCGTTCTGCTGCGGGAAACCACGCAGCCACAATACGCCCATTTCCAGGAAAGACCGGCGATTGCGCCAGCCCGGACACAAGCCTCAAGCCGAGTATCACGATGAATGCGAAGGCCGCAGGCAGATACCCGGCGAAGCCTACCAGGGCCCCACAGATCGACCAGCAGACAATGCTGACTCCGTACACTCGCTTTGACCCGAAGGAATCCAGCAGCCCACCGGCAGGCAATTGGCCAGCCACGTAGGCCCAGCTAAAGCCGGAGAAAAGATACCCCAGGCGCAATGCACCCATGTGAATGTCTCTTGCCATGGCAATCCCTGTGATAGAGAGAACCACCCGGTCTCCATAGCTTAAGGCGCTCGCGGCAAAGAGCATCAGCACTATCAGATAGCGCACATGGGTCTGCTTGTCTGGTTTATAAGAGGAGCTCATTCCGTAGCCAGAACGATCCGTCATCAGGAGAGGCCCGCGATGAGCATCTTCAGTTCATTGAACTCATTCGCGTCAAGGTCAGTCAGCGGTGGGCGAACAGGACCGGCGGAACGCCCGATTGCTTTCATTCCTGCTTTCACGATGGACACGGCATAGCCTTTTCGGCGATTGCGAATGGCAATGTAAGGGAGAACAAACTCTCGCAGTCGCGCGAAGACGTATTCGCGATCGTGTTTCCGCACAGCCTCATAAAAGTCCCGCGCAAAGTCCGGCAGGAAGTTGAAGATCGCCGAAGAATAGGTGGTGACTCCCATTTCGAGATACGGCAGCGCAAACGTCTCCGCCGTAGGAAGACCTCCAATATAGGTCAGCCGATTGCCGAGCTGGGCGTAAATACGGGTCATCAATTCAATATCGCCGACACCATCCTTGAATCCGATCAGGTTCGGGCACCTCTCGCACAACTGTTTGAGCATCGCTTCCTTAAGAATGGCATTGTCGCGGTTGTAATAAATCACTCCCAGCTTCGTCGAAGCGCATACTGCTTCGGCATGTGCGACGAGTCCAGCGGCTTCAGTATTCACAAGATATGGCGGCAGAAGCAGAATTCCATCGGCGCCCGCACTCTCTGCGGCGTTGGCAAACTGCTTCGCCATCGCAGTTCCGTATCCGCACCCTGCGAGGACCGGTACTTTGCCGGCAGTCTCTTTAACAGCAGCGGAAACTACTGCGGAAAACTCATCGAGAGCCAGAGAAAAAAATTCCCCCGTGCCGCCCGCGGAGAACAGTCCCGCGGGTCGATAGTCAAGCAGCCATGCAATGTGCTCGCGATACCGTTTCTCGTCGAACTTAAACTGTCCATCAAAGTGCGTTACGGGAAATGAAAGAAGGCCTTTGCCCATCTCCGTCCCAAGCTCGCGTGGACTCATTCTGCTCATTTGCTCAATTTCCTGCGTGACCGCAAAGGATCAGTTGCAGCAAGAATAATAGCGAAGTACTGCAGCAACAACGAGCAGTCAACCCGCTGTGCTGAATTTATCGTCGACTTTGTACCGGGTTGCGGGACATCGCGGCCCAAAGCAGACAAAATACAGCAATCAATCTGCAGGTTTCGCCAACCGAAAATTTGACCACTTCAGCGAAGAATCGATCCTGTCAGTCCTTACAGATGCGCAATACTCGCGAACGTTGAAAGATTGGTGCAGACTTTATACTCCTACTCGGGAGATAAATTCCGCTCAAATCATTCCTGTTTCCAGTGTTAGATACGGAGAGGAGGAGGCGTCATGAAGTCTAAGTTCTATATTGGCTTTAATATTCCGATTTTGGCCGCCTGCACTTCACTTTTACCTCGCCAGGTTAGGTTTGACCTGGATCATTCCGGCGCCCTGGATATGGCTCGATTATGAATTTCAAGAACTGGCTGCTGAAGGATATCCTGGCGCGTCACGAGGCCCAGAGTACACATGAGCCCGAGCATCCGTGGTGGTGTGTGATGTGTCTCACCGGAGTGGATTACTTTTCGACGCTTGGTTATCAGCCTGGTATTGCATTCCTGGCGGCGGGCATACTATCGCCGATAGCAACTTTCGTTCTCGTGCTGGTCACCTTGCTTGGTGCGCTCCCGGTTTATTGCCGGGTTGCCGAAGCCAGTCCGAACGGCCAGGGCAGTATTCACATGTTGGAGGGTCTGTTTTCACGCTGGAAGGGCAAGAGCGTAGTGCTTATTCTGCTGGGGTTTGCGGCGACCGACTTTGTCATCACGATGACGCTTTCGGCGGCTGATGCGGCTACCCATTTTATACACAACCCATTAACTCCGCCAGGAATGCACAACGAGATGGGAGTGACGTTAGTCATCCTGGGATTGTTAGGCGTGGTGTTTTTGATGGGCTTTAGAGAGGCTATCGGGATTGCGGTCGTGCTGGTGGGTACATACCTGGTCCTGAACGCGGTCGCCGTTACGGTCGCCCTCTGGCACCTGTTCGAACATCCTGAGTTGATCTCCGGCTGGAGTCATGCGCTTCTCAGTAGTCATAGCAATCCGCTGGCGATAGTGGGCATTTCGCTGATCCTGTTTCCGAAGTTGGCGCTGGGCCTTTCCGGTTTCGAGACAGGCGTTGCCGTGATGCCCCTCGTAAAGGGTATGGACCTGAAAGATCGCATCCGGAACACACGGAAGCTTTTAGTTACCGCGGCGGTCATCATGAGCGTCTTCCTGATGGCCACCAGCATTGTGTCCACGTTGTTGATTCCGGCTGAGGCGTTCCGTGAGCATGGGCCGGCCAACGGGCGCGCGATGTCCTATCTTGCTCATGAATACATGGGAAACGCCTTCGGATCGCTCTACGATATCAGCACAATTCTGATCCTGGCGTTCGCGGGCGCGTCAGCAATGGCGGGATTGTTGAATCTGATTCCACGCTATCTGCCAGGCTTTGGCATGGCTCCGGAGTGGGCGCTGGCCTCACGTCCGCTGGTGCTGGTCTTTACCGGCGTGGCATTCGCCGTCACCTGGATCTTCGATGCGAGCGTTGATGCGCAGGGCAGCGCATATGCAACTGGAGTGCTGGTTCTGATCACTTCAGCTGCATTCGCCGTTGCGATCGCTGTATGGAGAAGCTGGCTTCGATGGCCGTTTGGGTTTATTGCATTGCTCTTCGTCTATACGACTTTACTGAATATGGGCGAGCGTCCCGAGGGCGTCAAGATTGCGTCGTTCTTTATTGCCTCGATCATCTTCGTCTCAATGATCTCGCGAGCCGTCCGCTCGACGGAGCTGCGCATCACGGGAATTCATCTTGACGAGGCAGCGATCGAAATGATCTCAGAGGATCCCGATGGAATAATTCGGATCGTTGCCAAAAATCCCATGAATATCCCGTCCGGGGCATTCGATACAGCCGACGCGGAAGTACGGAGTCAGCACAATCTCAGCCCGGAGGAATGTCTCTTCTTTTTCCTTGTGGAGAAGAGCGATGCATCTAAATTTGAGACGACGCTGACTGTCCACGGAAGGAAAGAGGGCCGCCACCGGGTTCTCTACGCCACCAGCCCGGTTGTTGCAAATTCGATAGCTGCCCTGTTGATTGAGCTGGAGAACCGAACCGGACAAGTTCCCCATGCTTACTTCAGTTGGAGGGAAGGCAACCCGGTGACAAATATCTTCCGCTTCATCTTTCTGGGCGAGGGCGACACAGCGCCTTTGACCCACGAGGTGCTTCGCCGCGCGGTTTCCGAGCCTGAGAGGCGTCCGATTGTTCACGTGAGCTAGCAGTTGGAGTACAGCCCGCGGTTGGGCGCACTTCCCTTCCGAACCGCAAACAAAACAGTGTGACGGGGAGAGGATGCCTTTTTCCCCACAGTGTTTATATCTCTGACTCACTCCGCACGTTTGTCTCTCTGCAGGCGTCTTCCTATTTGAGTATCCTTTTATGTTCGCCTCAAAAATTGTCGACTCGATGCAGGAAGCGCAGGGATCTAAACTGGCCACCTTGGGTTTAAGATGTCAGGATTCGGTGACTTGATGGATATCAAGAAAATGCAGTCGGAATTTATACAGAAACGGAAAGAGCTAAGGAGACGTGCGGAACTGTCTTCAGAGAAGAAGCGGCATCGATCTCAGAGTGCTGATCCTGTTGCCCGCTACCAAAAGACTGAATTCTGGAAACTACTGCTTCAGGAACTGGAATGGGTAGTAACCGCTCTGCACGAAATCAATTTCACAGGCTCAATCAGTCCATTCGGCGAGCAGATTGTGCGTGTTTCTCTGCGGGATGTCGGGTCGCCGTCCGCGTCTACGCGCACCGATCTGATTCTGGACGGTGACCGAATCCGCTGTAGTGTCCTGAACGCAGGCATCTACTATTTGAATTTCACTGCCTTGTCCGATGCCCAGATAGCCATTCAAGACATCCAGAGGAGTGGGAATCCCATGGACCCGCGGAAAACCGCAGAATACGTGGTAGAGCGTATGTTGAACATTCTTGAGTGGAATCAGGCAAACGGCGTATGAAAGACAAAATGCTCCAAAAGTCGTGCTATCTGCTCTGGAGGTAATTACCTTAATTCAATTAAATAGATAGCTTTGTGGTATCAACAGGAAGATAAACGCGCTCGCCACCAAAATTTTCGATTTACCTCAACCCTTCATTCCTGTCTTTCTCTCTACTTCGCCGCATCAATCAGCGGGAACCCATTCGCCCAACAAATAAGCAACTCGCAGGGGTGCGGGGCGCATTCCAATGAATATGTGCATGGCCGACTGCGATTCTAAATATATTCCCTCTAACCCGGACTTCTGAAGAAAGGAGGAAGCGAAATAATGACGAAGCATATAGGCAACAAGATTCTGCTTTGTTCGGCGTCAGTGCTCCTGGCGACGGCGATGGCTGCCGCACAGGCTCCTGCGGGATCATCCATGCCTCAGCAGCAGAGGCCTCAGACAACCCCTCAGGAGCAGCAATCGACAATGGGGGCTATGCCGGATGCGAACTCAGCGAATACGCAGCAAAACATGTCTGATCAGGCGTTTGTAAGCAAAGCGCTGGAAGGTGGCGATGCAGAGGTTCAGCTGGGACAGATGGCGCAACAGAAGTCGCAAAGTAGCGATGTGAAAGATTTTGGACAGAAGATGGTGCAGGACCACACGCAACTGGGCGACCAGATGAAGCCAATTGCGCAGCAGCTTGGAGTGAAAGAGCCGAAAGGATTATCGAAGAAAGACAAGCAGTTAGTAGCGAAGCTACAGGGGCTGACCGGTCCGCAATTTGACGATGCTTATATTCAAGCCATGGTGAAAGACCACAAGAAAGATCTAAGCGAGTTTAAGGAGGAAGCGGATTCGACTCGGAATCCAAACCTGAGGCAGGCCGCGCAGCAAGGCGCACAGGTGATCTCACAGCATTTGGAGATGATTCAGCAGATCGCCCAGAGCCACAATGTATCAACCGAAGGCAAGACGAAAGCTTCAGCTTCACAGTAATTGCAGTACTTAGCAGGAAAGAGAAAGGGCGCCATCGTCGGCGCCCTTATTTTTGTAATCCACGCACTCTTGATGTGAAGTGTGCTAATCCAGTTTTTCCGGCTCGATGGCGATTCCCTTTTCGCCCGCCATTTTCTTTTCCCAGTATTTTTTGACCCATGCTTCAAAGGTTTTTCCAGCAGCAGTGTCGCGTCCGCTGAAAGCGAGGGCTGCAATATCGGAGTAAGAAATGGTCAACTTCGTGCGTTCATTGGCCGGGATAATACGGACAGCCGAGTCGGCGAGCGTCTTGCCGCTGCGGCGGTCAAAAACGTAGCCGTTGATCTGGCGGCCGTCTTTGAGCGTAAGGGTCACGTCGCCGCGATAGTCGAAGGCCTTCTCAAATGCCTGGTGTATTTCTGCATCACTCGCGAGAGGTGGAATCCAGCCTTCGAGTTGTTCGCGCTCGCGGCCTTCAGCTACTTCGAGTTCGTCAGGACTTGTGTGGGCCGGTTGGCTCATGCGGTGGTCCTCTGCGCCTCGACGACATTGACTTTGGTTTCAATCTGGATCAGCGGATTGAAGCTGTGCACGGGGTTGACCGGCTCGTTGAGCAGATCGAGCGCGCCACGATCTTCATATTTATCGAAGAATACAGCCATGGCGGTGTCGAGCAGGCCGCGCAATGAACCGAAAGTATAGTAGACGCCGGACGCCTCGTATCCGGAATGCACCATGCAGTTGGCGCACTTCGGATTTCCACTCTCTGTTCCGTAGTTCGACCAGTCGGTCGTGTCGATCAGTTCCTGGAAGGTGTCGGCATAACCGTCCTGCAACAGGTAGCAGGGCTTTTGCCAGCCGAAGATGCTGTAGGCGGGCATGCCCCAGGGAGTGCAGGCAAATTCGCGCTTGCCCATCAGGAATTCCATGTACATGGGTGAGGCGTTGAACTTCCAGGTCTTCTTGCGATTCGACAAGATAGCGCGGAAGAGGCGGCGCGAGCGGGCGCGTCCCAGGAAGTGCTTCTGGTCGGGGGCCTTTTCATAGGTGTAGCCAGGCGCGACCATCATGCCTTCGACGCCGACTTCCATCAGCTCGTCGAAGAATGCACGAACGGAGTTCGGATCAGCACCGTCAAAGAGCGTGGTATTGGTAGTGACGCGGAAGCCTGCAGCAACCGCGGCCTTGATGCCTTCAAGGGCGATGTCGTATCCGCCTTCGCGGCAAACGGAAAAGTCGTGGTGCTCACGCTGACCGTCGAGATGGACGGAGAAGGACAAGTATTTGCTCGGCTTAAATAGATGAAGTTTTTCTTTAAGAAGCAGCGCGTTCGTGCACATATAGACGTACTTCTTGCGCTGGACCAAGCCCTGAACAATCTTGTCGATCTGCGGATGCAGGAGAGGCTCGCCGCCGGGGATTGAGACCATCGGCGTCCCGGATTCTTCCACGGCGCGGAAGCACTCTTCCGGCGTCAGGTCCTGCTTGAGGATGTGCGCCGGATATTGGATCTTGCCGCATCCGGCGCAGGCCAGATTGCAGCGAAAGAGCGGCTCAAGCATGGTGACGAGCGGAAAGCGCTTGCGCCCCTTGATCTTCTGCCTAAGGACGTAGGTGGCAACTGTCCATGCCTGCGAAACTGGTACAGCCATTTTCCTCCTTGAGGGGCATGGCGAATGCCCGGGCCTGACTACCCTTTGTTCTTTGTCTATTATGCGCCGCGCTCCATGGCGCGTTTGTAATTTGTGAGCGCGAGCAGCGGGAAGTAATTCCGGTACTCGTGATATGCGAGGTAAAAAACTCGCGGAAAGCCGGTGCCAGTGTAGATGGCCTGACGGCATGCTCCCGTGCCAATACTCTCGTCCCAGTTGCCGTCTTTCAGCTGGTGTTCGAGCAGCCAGCGCACGCCTTTGGCAACGCTGTCGCTGCGCGTGTCGCCGGCTGCGAGCAGTCCGAGGATCGCCCATGCCGTCTGTGACGGTGTGCTGACGCCTACCCCACGCGTGGTCGGATCATCATAGCTTCCGCAGCTTTCGCCCCATCCACCGTCGGAATTCTGCACCATGCGAATCCATTCCGCTGCCTGCTGGATCTGCGGCTCGTGGTTCCAGACGCCGATAGCTTCGAGGCCGCGCAGAACGAGGAATGTTCCGTAAAGGTAGTTGACACCCCAGCGCCCGAACCAGCTGCCGTCCGGCTCCTGCTCGTCATAGATGAACTTGATGGCCTTTTCGACGCGCTTGTCTTTACGCGTGTAGCCGTATATAGCCAGCATCTCCAGTATGCGACCAGTGATGTCAACGGTCGGCGGGTCCAGCATTGCGTTATGGTCAGCAAACGGGATGTGCTGGAAAATCATCTTCGTGTTGTCTTTATCGAAGCTGGCCCAGCCGCCGTTCCTGCACTGCATGGCGAAGACCCAGTCGATAGCGCGTAGGCAGACATCGTGTTGATACCGCTCCCGTGGGTTATCGACCTTGTTCAGCGCGAGCAGGACCTGCGCGGTGTCGTCTACATCAGGGTAGAACTCATTGTTGAACTCGAAGTACCATCCCCCGGGTTCAGCATTGCGCACCTTCATGGCCCAATCGCCCTTGTGGCGGACTTCCTTTGCCAGCATCCAGTCGGTGGCCTTCAACATGCGCGGATCGTCGCGGTCAGCCCCGGCCTCGCCGAGAGCATAGACAGCCTGCGCTGTGTCCCATACCGGAGGCATGCATGGCTGCATACGGAAAGTCGGCTCAGGGCAGACAGCATTGCCATTAGGCTCATCGATTCCAAGTTTTTCAAACTCATCGATGGCACGGATGACCTGAGGATCATCCAGCGAGTAACCGAGGCAGCGCAGCGCGACAATGGCATTGAGCATAGCCGGATAGATGGCGCCAAGGCCGTCGGACATCTCGAAACGTTCAAGCATCCACTTTTCCGCTTTTTTGAGAGCGATGGCGCGCAGAGGACGAATATGGACGCGTTCAGCCCAATGCGCGATTCGGTCCCACATGAGAAAGAAGTTGCGCCAACTGATCCATTTCTCGCGGTCCCACTTCAGGTGCAGGTTCGCGTTCTCGCGCCCGCCTACGAAAAGCTCATCGATACTCTGCTCCGGCGGAATCTTCTTGAAAGGCTTCTTCGCATATGCGATCGAGAGCGGCACAAGAATGGCGCGCGACCAGGATGAAATTTCGTAGATATTAAAGTAAAACCACTTGGGAAAGAGCACAATCTCCGGCGGAACCGCCGGGACGGCGTCGTATTCATACTGGCCGAGGGCGCAGAGATAAATCTTGGTGAAGGTGTTGCAGCGAACCACGCCGCCATGGGCGAGAATCCATTCACGCGCCTTGACCAGAACGGGATGGTCAGGCATCCAGCCCATGAGCTTGCATGCGAAATAGCACTTTACCGAGAGGCTGATGTTGCCGGGGCCGCCGGGATAAATGCTCCAACTGCCGTCATCATTCTGGAAGCGGAGCATTTCTGTAAGAGCCCGGCCCATTTTCTCTTCGTCGCCAGTGCCGAGAAAGCGATGTACGAAGATGTAATCGGCCTCGAGCATTGCGTCGGCTTCGAGCTCGCCGCACCAATAGCCGTCGGTGTGCTGAACAGAGAAGATGTAATCGCGGGAACGTTTGATAGCGGCTTCGACGGATTCGAGTGCAGCATCGATTCTGCCGAATTTGGTGCCACCGTGTTGTGCTGTTCCTGATGTGCTCATGCTGTCGCTAAAAACTGGGTATTTTTCGCAGTGGAACTCGAATCACGGCGAAAAGCAATCATTCTTTCAAAAAAATCGGGCCGCAGGAGCCGAGGACACAAATTTCGGCCCTTTGCCATAAATCCTCATCAAACCCTCTACTTATACAGATGCGGGAGCCGGCACAGGCGCGGAGGCAATGGCCTGAACAATTTCCGGCGGCAGGCCGAAGCGCACATTCTCAGGCATTACTTCTACCTCTTCGACGCCGGCAAAACCTTTTTGACGCAAATAATTTACGACGTCTTCCACAAGGATTTCCGGGGCGGACGCACCGGCGGTAATGGCCACGGTCGAGACATCTTCCAACCATGCGGAATCGATAGCCTCGGAGTTATCAATCAGATAGCCCTTTGTCCCCAGGTTGCGTGAAACCTCCACTAAACGGTTCGAGTTGGAGCTGTTGTTCGAGCCGACGACAAGAACCAGATCCGCGTTGTGCGCGACATTCTTGACCGCCGTCTGGCGGTTCTCGGTTGCGTAGCAGATGTCCTGCGAATGCGGGCCCACAATGTTGGGGAACTTCTCCTTGAGAGCATGGATGATGTCGCGCGCTTCGTCGAGTGAAAGCGTAGTCTGCGTGAGATAGGCAACGTGATCCGGATCAGGTATTTCGAGGCTCTTTACTTCCGCAGCGTTGGAAACGATCTGCGTCACTTCCGGCGCCTCGCCGAAAGTGCCTTCAATTTCATCATGATCGCGGTGTCCAACCAAGACAAGCGAGTAGCCCTGTTTCGCAAACTTTACCGCCTCGACGTGGACCTTGGTCACCAGCGGACAGGTAGCGTCGATGACCTTGAGTTTCAAGTCCTTGCTGCGCTGACGGACAGCGGGCGATACCCCATGTGCGCTGTAAATCACGCGCATCCCCTCGGGCACCTGGTCGATCTCGTCGACGAAGATAGCGCCTTTTCCCGCTAACTCATTGACTACGAAACGGTTGTGTACGATTTCTTTACGGACATAAATCGGCGCGCCGAAGGTCTCCAAGGCAATCCTGACGATGTCGATTGCGCGAACCACACCCGCGCAGAAGCCGCGAGGCTTGAGCAGGAGTACGCGCTTGGCCGCGGATACGGAGTTGTCAGTAGGCCCGGCAGTAAAGGGGTCAAGTGTGGTCGCTGTCACATCTATAAGTATACCGTGTTAGGGAGGGTGGGGATAGGTCATAACCGGCCAAGGTGACGCTGTGGATTCGGCCTCTTGCAGAGTCACAGTGCCAACCGTTAGCAGAGAAACGAACACACTTTTCGTGCTACTTCTTCTCCGGCTTGGCTACGGCGTACATCTCGGCAGCGATCTTGTCGAACAGCGCCATGCGGTCATCGCCTACTTTGTAGAGATCGAAATGTGTCCGGTTGTCGATATAGGTGAAGTGCGGATCTGCGTTGAGCCCCTTTAAGACAGCTTCAAATTTATGCGCAGCACCATCGAGATAGAACGTGTCCGCTGTACCCACAATAACGTGGACTTTCCCTTTCAGGTCTTTGCCACGCGCAGCCCAATCACTGGCCACAATATGAGCGAGGTCGTAGTGATCGCGCCAATAAGCCACGACTGCCGGATCGACATCACCGGTGTCACGGTTGAACATCCTAAGCGGACGCCCGTCAGCGCCGCGCGGTGAAAAAACCCACTCGAACGACGCCAGTTGGCCACCGTAGGCGCCCAGGACGCGCTCCTCCTTCGCGAATTCTTCCATGGTACCGAGGACTTTCTCATGATCGCGCACGATGGGGTAGGCGCTGCCGTCCGGCTTCCGGTACATGTTGGCATGCGGAGCGTATAGGTCGATTCCGGTGAAGTCATGGAAATCGCTGGGATCGGGCGATGTGGACCATGTGCCGCCGAATATCTTCGGATAGTTGACCTGAAGCTGAAGCGTAGCCCATCCACCGGATGAATGCCCCTGCAGGAAGCGGCCGCTGGCTTTCGCATCCATGCGGTACTTTGATTCAAGCCACGGTATGAATTCAGCCGTGAGCGCAGCGCCCCAGGGGCCGTTGTTGACCGAGTCAGCGAATTCATGCGTGCCGGTCGGAATTGACTCATCGAGCATCACCCAGATCATCGGCGGCATTTTGCCTTCCGCCATGCGCGTGTATAGCATCTGGCCTAAGAATTTCGCGGAAGGAAGATTGCCACCAAAACCGTGCGTCCAGTAGACGGTCGGATACTTGTCTTTCGGATGCTCTGTGTATCCGGGTGGCAAAATCACCCAGGCGCGGATATGGGTCTCGCGGCCTGAGAACTTGGTCAGCAGTGGGCTGGTGAAGTCGGCGAGTTCCGTGTGCACGTCGGCTGCTTTCTGCACATCTGGAGTGAGCGGAAGCTTGCGCGGCTGCGGCGCAGGCACTTTGCCCGAAAGCACAAACGACGGCTCGCTTCCCTCACCCGGCGTCCATGCCTTGAGAGCGACGACATCGCTGATCAGATCGCCTTCGGCGCGGCCTCCATAGTTGTAGGAATGATTGACGTCGAGAACGGCCTGCGCCTGATAGTCGCCGGGTTTAAGGCTGGAGAACACTGCGGGGAAAGCGATGTCGTCCGTGTCGATGTCCACAGCTTCGCCGGGCTTGATATATGGCACTTCTTTGGCAGCAACATAGACCTGGCTGGGCTGGAAGGGATTGGTGTCCACTTCTTTCGCGCCGCTTCCTTGTTCGAGGAAGATGAGCAACCGGCCCGATGCCGGTGACGCGATCTCAGGCCCGAGAGTGACTTGAAAAAAAAGATGCTGTGGTTGCTGGGCGAGCGCTGTTGCTGCGAAGAGGGCAAGAGAGAGAAGAGGCAGGTAGGCCTTACGGGCGCGCATGGGGATGGAGTGTAGCAGGTGAACTTACACAATGTCCTCATGCTTTTGATGGAGAGCCTGAGTAAGGATTTATTCCCTAATCCCACGCTGGCGAGGTAGAGGACATTCTGCACACCTGAGCCAAGAAAAAGCAGGTCCTTCGACTGAGTGTGCTTCGCACACTCCGCTCGGGATGACAGTTCTAAGGTAGTAGCTATTTGCTGGTTTTGAGCATCTGCTCTGCGTGTTTAAGCGACGTATCAGTCACAGTCGCGCCGCTCAACATGCGCGCGATTTCCTCAGTCCGGTCATCATTTTCAAGCAGGCGGACAGAAGTTTTCGTGCGACCGCTGTGTTCGCGTTTCTCGATGAGGAAGTGCTGGTCGGCGAAGGCAGCGATCTGCGGCAGGTGTGTAACGCACAAGACCTGCTGCGCGCGTGAAAGCGCCTTTAGCTTCTGGCCAACGGCTTCGGCTGCGCGGCCTCCGATGCCGATGTCGATTTCGTCGAAGACCAGCGTGCGCGGAACTTGCGTCTTCTTCTTGCCCTGAGATTTGTTGGCCCCTTCTTCCACGCTGACTTTGAGCGCCAGCAGGACGCGGGACATTTCGCCTCCGGACGCGATTTCATCAAGCGACTTCAGCGGCTCGCCCGCATTGGTGGCGATGCGACATTCGACCATATCCCAGCCGTGAGCAGTCCAATGCGCTGGATCTTCGTTTGTCGTGACGGCTACGGCAAAGCGGACCTTCATGGCGAGGTCGTTGATCTGGGTCTCTGCCAGTTTTTCGAGCTTCTTCGCGGCGGCTGTGCGCTCGGCAGTGAGCAATTGCGCGGCTTTGCGATAGGCGTCCGCTGCACTCTTGAGGTCGCCTCGCAACGTCTTCAGAATCTCGTCGCGGTTTTCTATTTCGTTCAGCTTCGCTGCTACCTCTTCACCGTATGCAATAACCTCAGCGAGCGTCTGGCCATACTTGCGCTTCAGACGGTCAAGTGCAGCGAGACGGTCTTCGATTTCTGCCAGGCGTTCGGGTGAAGCCTGTATGTTCTCTGCGTAGTCGCGAACCGTGGCGCTTACATCTTCGACGGAAGCGCGGACGGAGGCTATCTGCTGCGCTGCCTCCTGGAATTTTGGGTCGTAGTGTGCCAATTCTGCAATTTGCTTTTCTGCGGCGCGTAGAGTGGTCTCGGCAGAGTTGGCCCCTTCATAAAGCAGCTCATGGGCGCTCATGGCTACAGCGTAAAGTTTTTCGGCGTTGGAGAGGACCCGGCGCTCAGTTTCCATAGCTCCGTCTTCACCCTCGACGGGGTTAACGCCTTCGATTTCCTTACGCTGAAAACTCCAGAGATCGACCATGCGGAGGCGGTCCTGCTCATCGCGTTCAAGTTCGTTCAGCTTCTCTTGAATCCCCCGCCATTTCTCGTACGCCGCCGTGGCGGATTCTTCGGAGATGTTGCCGAAGCGATCCAGCAGGCTGCGCTGCTGCGCTTGGTCAAAGGCCCCAAGAGTTTCGCTCTGAGCGTGAACCAGAGCGAGTTCGGGTGCAAGCTGACGTAGTGCGCTCACTGTCGCAGGCTGGTTATTGATGAAGACGCGGCCTTTGCCATTGGACAGGATTTCCCGCCGCAGGATGATTTCGTGGCCTTCGCTGTCGATTCCGTTGGCTTCAAGGATCGTTTCGGCTCCGGGCGTGGCTTCAAAAACACAGGCGACAATGGCTTTTTCTGCTCCGTGACGGACTACGTCGGACGAGGCTTTGTCGCCCATCAGCAGCGCAAGCGCATCGACAAGAATGGACTTGCCTGCTCCGGTTTCTCCGGTAAGCAAATTGAGACCGGGGCCGAAGATGGCAATGGCGTGGTCAATGACAGCGTAGTTTTCCGCGCGGAGTTCGAGCAGCATCTCGAACGCAGCATATCAAGGAAGGGCGTTCGGCGATACGTTCTCGGTGCACCGCAACATGACGAAACCATTTGTCCTCCGCCTGCACTATTTCAAGGGTGGGACCGCGAGAATTCCGGGTCTTTTCTCTTGGCAAGCGTTACTATGGTTAGCCACCTGGAGGATCGGGGGGATGCGGTTCCGTTCTACATTGATATTCATCATCAGCGCTGCCCTGGTCGCAGCGGCTTTCGCTGAAGACACACCTGCTAAAAAGCGAGTTGCTGTTCTGGATTTCGATAATGCGGCAGTCAGCACGACTAGTATCGGTGTGGTTGGAACGAACATTACATATGGCACGAACCTGGGAAAAACGGCCGCCGATTTGTTGGTCAATCGTCTGGTGCAGGACGGCGGGTGCAGCGTGATTGAGCGTACGGCGCTGGACAAACTGCTCTCTGAGCAGGACTTTTCAAACAGCAACCGCGCTGATCCGGTGACCGCCGCAAAGCTGGGCAGAATTCTGGGCGTGGACGCCATTATCCTGGGCAGCATTACACGTTACGACTACAACGATAAGATGCGGGGGCGGCACGCGTATCCGGTCGTGGGTGTGACTGCGCCCAAGTACGACGTGAGCGCTTCGGTCCAGATCAGCGCCCGCATCGTAAGTTCTGAAACAGCCGAAGTGCTTGCCGTAGCACAGGCCGCCGGGGATTCTGCGCACAAGGGCGTAAAAGGCTCCAACACCGAATATATGGCGACCATGATGGGTGGTTCACAGGGTGGCGCGCTGGGCGAGACCGCACATGAGGCGCTTGATAAGGCGGTCGCCAATCTTGCGGCACAGGTGGAACAAAACCTGGCGAAAGTGCCAGCGCGTCAGAATTCTGTTGACGGCGTGGTGGCTGGGATTGAGGCTTCAGGCAACCTGGTGTTGAATGTCGGTGTACAGCGCGGGTTAAAGGTCGGCGATCATTTGCAGGTTTGGCGCATTGGCAAGGTCATCTCCGACCCGGATACTGGGAAAGTGCTGGTTCACGACGACACGCTGATCGGAGAGGCCATCCTGACGTCGGTAAACGATATTTCGTCCATCGCCACATATACCGGCTCACAGCCGGTCAAGGAAGGCGATCACGTGAGAAGCGCGCAACACGCGTCTTCAACTGCAAACTGAAGATCTGTCATCTAAAGATTTTGCAGACGTAATCTTTTCAATCCCCACCTTGACGGGCAACTTGGTTGTGACCTTTCGCGTCTGCTAACGTTAATAAATAGGCGATGACACACTTTTTGTTTGCATTTGCTTTTCTTTTCTTTCAGGCGGGGCCTGATGCGGGCGCGCCTCCTGCGCCTCCCAGCGGCAGCGCGATTGTCGAAATGCTTCAGAACAGCGGCCCAGTGGCTATTGCCGTGCTCCTGCTGCTATTGATTGCCAGTCTTTATTCATGGGCCATCATCCTTGGCAAGTGGGGATCTTTTAAGCGGGCACGGACGCAGAGCAACCGCTTTTTGCGCGCGTTTCGCAAGGCAAATCGGCTGCAGGAGATTGCCGCTGTCAGCGAGCAGTTCAAGCCCTCTCCGTTGGTGAATGTGTTTGACGAAGTCTATGAGACCTACCGTCGGCAGACGGGCGGATACGGGCCTCCGAAGAACATTACCGCTCTCGAGCGTGCGGCGCAGACAGCTTCCAGCGAAGCGCTGACAGTCCTCGAACAGCGGCTGACCTGGCTGGCGACCATCGGCGCAATTTCGCCCTTTATCGGCCTCTTCGGCACCATCATGGGTATTGTGGACGCCTTCCACGGGCTGGGTACGGCAGGCGCGGCCACATTGCGTGCTGTGGCCCCCGGCGTTTCCGAGGCGCTGATTACCACGGCTGCGGGTCTGGTAGTTGCGGTGCCGGCGGTCATAGCTTACAACCAGTTCACGGCGCGGTGCCGCGAGTTCGGCTCACGCATGGACGACTTCTCTCGCGAGTTGCTGAACAGCATGGAAGAGTTCTCCGTGGCTGAGAACGAAGACCCGCTGGAAAGGCAGGCAGCGCGTGGCCTTCACAAGTAGAAGCGGGCACACGCAAACATCACTGGCGGAGATCAACATTACTCCGCTGGTGGACGTGGTGCTGGTGCTGCTGGTGATCTTTATGTTGACGGCTCCGGTGCTGCAGTCGGGCATTGAGGTGGCGGTGCCGAAGACTAAGACAGTTAAGGAAATCACCGAACAGCGTACGGTGCTTACTATCGATAAAGACCAGCGTGTGTTTATGGGTGACCAGCCGATCAATCTTGCTGATATCCCATCGCGGTTACAGCAGTCGAATACCGATGCGGCGCACAGGATTATTTATCTGCGGGCCGATGAGCGAGTGCCCTTTGGTGCATTTGCTTCCGTGATGGATGCG